>JBGOTY010000183.1:0-7051 GCA_041476745.1 Verrucomicrobiia bacterium
CCGCCGGAAGTGCGGCTTTGGAATATGCCGTACAAGCAGTTCATGGCTGTCCCCATCATCAGCGTCATGATCTTCGCCGGTTTTGTGGCCGTCGGCGTCTGGTACCGGCGGCGACCCGAAGTGCATCGGCCGATGATGTTGCTGGCGACCATGGCCGCCATTCCCGCCGCGCTTGACCGGATTGACTGGATGTCCTCGCTTTACCGCCAAACGGTCTGGGGAACAATCTTCGGCCCATTTTTCTCGGCGCTCGTCATCGGGGCAGTGTTTCTGGTGGTGAAATGGGCCCTCACCCGGTCGTTTGATCGGTACTTTGCGATGGGCTGGGCCGGGCTGGTCGTGGCCAGCGCCGGCATCATGAGACTCGCGACGACTCAAGCCTGGGACAGCATCGCGGGTTTTCTGCTCCGGTACTGAATCGAGGGTCACCGGACGGAAACGATCGTAAAGCGGTCAGGGATGAGCCGAGCGAAGCAAGACGCGCCGAGTATTTGCCGCCGGTGCAATACTGGATCGCAGTCGTTGCCACCCAACTGGCAAGGCTTGGGTCGCAGGACGGACGCGTCAGGATCGTCCCATGAAATGTCTTGCCTGACGGCTGGGGACGGGCGTAAAAACTGATTATCACCCCGTTCGTGGGCCCGCTGTCTGGGCCAGAAATGAAGCACACACGTCCAACCAACCACACCCTATGAAAAAGCAACTGATCCGCGTATCGATTCTGCAATCCAGCAAGATAGTGACCACTCTTTATGTCTTGATGGGCTTCATCTACACTCTCGCGGGCATTCCGATGATCATTTTTGGCGGCGACAGTCTCCGAATCATCGGAATTATTTACCTTCTGGCGCCAATCTTTGCCGGCATTCTCGGTTTCGTCTTCTTCGTGATTTTTGCCGCGCTTTACAATCTCTTGGCCAGGGCGCTCGGTGGAATTGAAGTCGAAATCAAGAACATTGACTAATTCGGATGAAAACTTCGCAGCGAATTCTTGCCGTCACCGTGTTGCTTATCATCGGCGTCACGGTGGCTGTTAACAAAGTTATCGAGGTCGATCGCGACAAAGCGGTGAATGCCCGGTCAGTGAGCAATCTCCATCAGATCGGTCTCGCGTGGATGATGTACGCCGACGATTACAACAACAAACTTCCCGACCTGTCGGATGCGCAGAGCATGAAGGAAGCGCTCGCGCGTTACCTTGGCAAGGGCAGTGAAAAGGCGTTCGTGCATCCCAGGACCGGCAAACCGTACCAGCCGAATTCGTCACTTTCCCACCAGGAACGCAGAGGACCAAATGCTTCCGCCAACTTCGCCGTGGTGTACGAAGACGAACCGTTTGTGGACGGCACCCGTGGCGTGCTCTTTGGCGATGGCCACGTCGAGCGGGTAACGGAAACGAGATGGCAGGAGTTGAAGAAGACCTCCAACATCCCCTGAAGCCAATCCGATCTCGACCGAACATCTCCCCTGACATTCCCCGCCGTGCTACACACTCAATACGCACCGTCGGTGCGCGATGACTTTAATTACGCCGCCTGCTGATGCTTGATCGCGCTGGTCTCATCAACGCGATGGGCCAGGCAAATCACTTCATCCTGCTCGTACGTCACTTCCACCGGGTCCCCGGCCTTCAGGTCCTTCAAGTCCGCATGTGATCGGGATGGCGTAATAATTTCCGCATCATCCGCGACCTTGAACGTCTTGTTGATGACCAGGCTGCTGATCGTCAGGTTGCGGGCCTGCGGATCCACGCTGGCAATCGTTCCGCCCATGTGACTCATGTGCTCGGTTGCTTTCATGCTGCTCAATGCCTCCATTCCACCATAACTGTGGCACAGGACCGCCCCGCCCGCAAACGCGCCGTACCTACTGCACCTTCCGCTTCTTCAGTTCCCCGTCCAACGTGCCAAGATCGGCCGCAATATGAATCGGAGTGCCGGCGGTTTCGATTGCCGCTTTGACGTCCTTCAGGCCGTTGCCCGTAATCACCGCGCAAACGCTTTCGTTTTTCTTGATGATGCCGTCAGCAATCGCGCGCTTGACGCCGGCCACGCTCGCCGCGCCGCTCGGTTCGCCGAACACCGCGCTGAGCCGCGCGGTCTTGTTCATCGCTTCCATGATCTCGGCGTCGGACACCGCCACGATCTCGCCCCGCGATTCCCGCAAGGCATGCACCGCTTTGCGCCAGTTGCGCGGCGTGCCGCAATTGATGCTGTCCGCGCGCGTGACGCCGTCCACGTTCACCACGTCCTTGTCCGCATGGAACGCGTCCGCCACCGGCTTGCAGCCGGAGGCCTGGACGCCCAGCATGCGCGGCAGTTTCTTGATGAAGCCGAGATGGAACATCTCGCGAATCCCTTTCCATACGCCCGCAATCGTGCAGCCGTCGCCCACGCTCAGGCACACCCAATCGGGCATCATGTCGTTGAACTGCTCGGCGATCTCCAGCCCGCAGGTCTTCTTGCCTTCGACGAGATAGGAATTGATCGCGCAATTGCGGTTGTACCAACCGTACTTCGCGCAGGCGTCCATGCAAAAATCGTACGCGGCATCGTACGTCCCTTTCACTTTGATCACCGTCGCGCCGAACACCAGCAACTGCGCGATCTTCGGTTCGGGCGCTTTCTCGGGCACAAAAATGACCGCCGGCAAACCCACCGCCGCCGCGAAACACGCCAGTGACGAAGCCGCGTTCCCCGTCGACGCCGCCGCGATGGTCTTGGCGTGATATTCCGTCGCCTTCATCACGCCCACCGAACTGGCGCGGTCCTTGAACGACGCGCTCGGGTTGCGTCCGTCATCCTTGATCGAGAAGTCGCGCACCCCCACCCATTCCCCCAACCGCTCGGCGTGATACACGGGCGTGTAGCCGATATGCAGCGACGGCAGCGGCAACGAGAAATCGACGGGGAGCAGTTCCTCGTAGCGCCAGTGCGTCCACGGGCGTTGCGCCAGCGCGTGACGCGTCAGCGTCTTCGCGACCTTCTCGTAGTCATACTCGACATCGAGGATGCCCGCGACGCCGCACTTGTCGCAGGTGTAACGGTTGCCCGCGGGATACATCGTGCCGCAGATCACGCAACGCAATTGGGAGATGTGTTGAATCGCCATGGCGGGAACAGTACGCGCAGTACTGGAAAAACTCAACGCGATCAATCCGTCTCCCGAATTGGAGACGGACCAGGCACCCGTGGTATCGCGGTTTGCTTACTCGCCGTAAACGACCGTCGTGTACTTGGCATAGACGCCAAGCACAGACATGATCTTGCTGTCTACATGGTGAATCTTCTTGATTCCACCATTCTCCATTGCCGCCGAAATACTGGAGTCTCCAGTAGCGAAGCAAATGATCGCCGTGGACGTAGCAGTTCCGACTTTCTCGGATCCGCTTGCGCTTCCCACAGCGACGCCAGCAGACGTCTGGGTGTAGACCATCCCCATGGATCCCCCGGCGACCGGCGAAATCCCCGCACATCCCGACATCAGCACAACAACTGCACACGCCATTGCTACAGACACAATGAGTTTCTTCATAGCTGTTCTCCTTTGGGTTGGGTTTGCCACGGGTGCCATCCCGCCAAGCCGCTTATAGAGCGAGCCCCCTGCCCTGTCGAGTCGAATCCGCCAATCACTTCAGCGAATTCCTTTGCGTTGTCCCGCATCCCGCGCGTAAAAATAGCTCCTGTCCATGAAACTCCTCATCAAAAATGGTCACGTCATCCGTTGGAGCACGCAGCAACGCGTCGAACAACTCGAGAACTATCACGTCCTCATCGAAGACAATCACGTTCTCAACGTCACGCCCACCCTGCCCGCCGATTTCCTGCCGGATGAGACCATCGACGCGACGAATTGCGCGGTCATCCCCGGTTTGATCAACACGCACCATCACCTCTACCAATCGCTCACGCGCTGCTTGAAGCCCGTGCAGAACGCCAAGCTGTTCGACTGGTTGCTCGGCCTCTACGAGGTCTGGGGCCGCATCGACTACGAAGCCGTCAAGCTCGGCTCGCAAATCTCGATGGCGGAAATGCTGCTCTCGGGGTGCACAACGACCAACGACATGTTCTACGTCTACCCGCGCGAATCCGACGTGAAAGCCGAGGCCGTCATCGAGGGCGCGACGGAACTCGGCATGCGCCTCCACGCGGGACGCGGCTCGATGTCGCTCGGACGCAGCCAGGGCGGGTTGCCGCCCGATAGCGTCGTGCAGGATGAAACTGCCATCGTGAAAGATTGCGAGCGTGTCATCCACAAATTTCACGACGCGAAACCCTATGCGATGACGCGCATCGATTTGATGCCCTGCTCCCCCTTCTCCATCACGTTCGATCTGTTGAAGGAAACCCGCGCGCTCGCCACGTCCCACAACGTTCTCTGCCACACGCACGTCGCGGAGACGGAGGACGAAAACAAATACTGCCTCGAGAAATTCGGCAAGCGCCCCGCCGATTACATGGTCGCCGCGAATTGGATCGGCCCCGACGTCTCATGGGCGCATTGCGTGTGCCTCAACTCCGCCGAGATCAGGCTGCTCGCCGACACCAAGACCGCGGTCGCGCATTGCCCGTCGTCGAACATGCTCCTCGGCTCCGGCATTCCGCCCGTCTGCGAGATGCTCAAAGCGAATGCCACCGTCGGCCTGGGCGTGGACGGTTCATCGAGCAACAATGGCGCGCACGTCCTCGCGGAAGCCCGGCAAGCCCTGTTACTCCAGCGCGTGAAAAACGGCGCGGACAGTTTCACCGCGGAAGACGCTTTGCGCATCGCCACGCTCGGCGGCGCGCGCTTGCTCAACCGCGAACGCGAACTCGGTAACATCGCCCCCGGCTCCGCCGCCGACATCGCCATCTACGATCTCAACACCATCGAGTTCGCCGGCGCTTCTGCGCAAGACCCCCTCGGCGCCCTGATCCTCTGCCATTCCCCCCGCGCCAAATTCGTCCTCGTCAACGGCAAGCTCGTAGTAAAGTACGGCCAGCTAGCCACCGTCTATCTCCAAGCCCTCGTCACCAAGATGAACGATCTGGTGAAGCGAAAGTTTCGGTAGTAACCGCGTCACTTGTCGTTTTCCAAGGATTCGATCCACCTGGCGATCTCCTCCCGGTTCGGCGACCCTTCCTGAGCGCGACGAAGATACGTGATTGCCGATGTGCGGTTCCCTCGTGTGAGTTCGATGCGGGCCATCAGCACGTTGGCGGGGCCATGGTTGGGCTGTTTGGCGAGTATCTGGGCCGCCAATCTGCCTGCCAAATCCAACTTGCCATTGTTGTACGCCCGGTTGGCATTGTAATAAACGTCACTGTCGCTCGAAGATTCTTCGCTCTGGTCAAACGCAGTCCCTTGAATACAGAAGTGTCGTACGGCGAAAGCGCAGAGAACTACTCCGACCACGACAGTAATGGTCGGCAAGAGACATCCCATGCCGTAACCATTCTGGATGCCCAATTGACCGGGACTTGGCTGCGGAAGTGGCGTCGGCTCTCCGCCGGTCGAATCGGAAATGATCTCCTGCCCGCAATCGAAGCACTTCCCGGTAATCAGGGCCCTGCGGCCTTTGTGGCCCATCAAGCTGGTACTGCATAGCGGACAAACCACGCCATGCTTCTTGGGAGGACGCGCACAAATCCAAACTATAAATGTGAGACCACCAATCAGGAAACCAGCGAAGAGAAGTCCGAACAGGATTTGCACCCAGAGCGTGGGTTGGCGTTTGTCGATGAAGTCGAATGCGGGAATGAATGCGATCAGACCACCAAAATAGAGAACCATCCACGCAGCAAGGTAACGATTGATCTCCCGCTGGGCTGCCTGTTGCTTTGAAATGAATTCTTTCTTTGTCATAGGGCGCGCAACTGTCTAACGCGAATTAAGACCATCGCCGTGTAAAAAAAGGTTGCCGTCCTCATTTGGCCTTGAGAAGCAGGACCGGCACTTTGACCGTGTGTCGGACGCGGCGGGACGTCGAGCCGAGAAACAAATCGGCCAGAAACCGGTGCCCATGGGTGCTCATGGCCACCAGGTCGCAGCCCTTTTTCTCCACCCACTTGATGATTTCCATGGACGGTTCGCCGTAGGCCAGTTCAGCCTCCGTCGAAATCCCCGCAGCTTGGAATTCCGCCCGGATCTTCTTCAGATAGGCCGTGTCCTGGGTGATTTCCGGGCTGACCGCGTCGGCGCCATAGGTCCGCGCCGCCCACCCGTCCGCGACGTGAAGCAACACGACCCGGCCGCGCGTGTGCTTCGCGAGTTTCTTGATGTGTTCGATGATGGCCCGGTCCGTCGCGGTGCCGTCCAACGTTACGAGAATGGTCTTGTACATGACTGTTCCTCCACCGTCACATCGGTTTTCATCCGCCCACGATGACGTGCCACGCCGCTTTTAGTGATTCCGGCAAACCGTAAACGTCCAACACCGTAATCAATAGCGCGCTCCCCCAACCCGCGATCATCAGAAACCACCCGTTCTTCCACGCCCCCATCCGCACGCGGGAACTGGTGAAGTGTAGCAGCGGGAACATGGCAAAAGGAAGCTGTAAGGCCAGCACCACCTGGCTGAGGGTCAACAGATCGGTCACGCTGCTGTCGCCACGAATGCCGATGACGAAAACCGCCGGTAGGATGGCCAGCGTGCGCGTGATAAGCCGCCGCACCCACGGCTTGATCCGCCAATGCATGAAACCTTCCATCACCACCTGCCCCGCCAGTGTCCCCGTGATGGTGCTGCTCTGTCCGCTCGCCAGCAGCGCCACCGCGAACAGCGTGCTGGCACCCGCCGCACCCAACAACGGCGCGAGCGTCAGATAAGCCACCCGGATCCAATCGCTGTTGCCGCTGAACCTGACCACCTGCCCGCCGGCCACCGTCACGCTTTCCTTGCCATAGAACACCATCGCCGCGAGCACCAAGATGGCCGCGTTCACCAAGAAGGCGATGATCAGAAACCAGCCGTTCTTCCACGCCCCCATCCGTACGCGGGAACTGGTGAAGTGTAGCAGCGGGAACATGGCAAAAGGAAGCTGTAAGGCCAGCACCACCTGGCTGAGGGTCA
>JBGOTY010000184.1:0-7033 GCA_041476745.1 Verrucomicrobiia bacterium
GGCGATTCCGCCGCAGTCGATGTCAACGGCCAGAATGTCCAATACCGGGTCGATCACTAGGGTTTGGCGGCGATCGTATTCGCCCACCACAAAACCCACTTCGCGTTCCCCCCGCAAGACATACCGGCACTCCACGGCTTTCCTTTGGCCGTTTACATCCTGGTAGGCGAACGGCAAGGGCTGGCGGATTTCTCCGACCTCAGTGTGCACCACCACCGCGCCGTCGTTCTCGATCGCAACTTGCCGCGCGCCTTCGAACCGCAGGCGGATGCTCTCTGGGTCAGCGCTTGCGGCGACGATGAAGTCATATTCCAACTGTCTCTGGTTGCCATGGCAGATCATGTCGATGCCGGGGTAGATCCCACACCGTTCCACCTGCCGATACGCGGCAACGTCTGGGTGCCACTGTCTCGGATCGGGGCCGGTGTAGTAACTGACCCTGGTGGGTGCTTCCTCCACTCCAACGAAGCGACCGTCTTGGTTCGCCCCGACCAACCTCATGCGCACCACTGCCGTTTGCGCTCTCGAATATGCTGCACGCATCAGTTTCCGATTCTCGAATCCCGGATGCGCACTGCGTAAAGACAACACCATTTCCGTTGGGGTGAGGAACACCGTGTAACCGCTCCCATGAGTCAGGAAATCGATTTGGCTGTCCGACTGACCCTCGTTGACTTCAAAGCTCAGTGGCATTTGGCCCAAGGCTTCCACAACCTTGGCTTGAGTTGCCTCGTTGAGAGTGCTGTTGGCAGGCAATTCCCCGCGTGCAAGTGTGATTTGTGTAGCGAGAACCGCCGTGAAGACTCCGATTGAAATGATTCGCCCTGGTGTCATGACCTTGCCCTTTCCGTTTTATTGGTGTGCTGACTTTCTGTGAGAGAACGACTGGTTAAGAGCAAAGCAAGCCCCTGCATGAATGCCCGAGATAGGAAACCCGCGTTGTGCCATCGTTCCTTAAGAATTTCGCCTCCGCTGGTAACCAAGAGAATCCGACAGGAGATACGGTTGGCCACGCCAGCGTGTTTGCCTCTCCGACAATTAAGTGTCTCGCCTCGCATCCCAGATTGCAAGTCGATTCCGGGGCAACGCCAGCCACCAAGGGCAAGCCCCACAACGGCGGCTATTGCTTCACGACCACATCGGTTTTCACGTCCGCGCTAAGGGTCTTGTCGGTGAATTTGGCGCCGCAGCCGTTGCAAACTTCATAGTAGTCTCAGGACAAACTCTGTGCAAGGGGCCGCGCAGCGGATGGAACCCGCTGTCGCTCGTCTGGTTCCCTCCGCGGGGGGCGGTTCGCAACTACCCGCCGCCCCCCGTTGAAGGAACACCTCGCCTACCACCGAACAGAAAATAACCGTGGCCTGTGATGGAATGGTTGCGGAATTGTTACAACTGCGTGAAAACGGGTGGAGAGCCAGCCGCTCCTGGGCGCTCATTCCCTTCGGCTTCGTCCTCTCCAATTCTTCAAATGAATCCCGACAGCCCCTAGTACCCCTGCTTATGCCCGCCCTTGGGTTCGACCTTTAGCGTCGGTTCCCCGCCCTCAGCCTCTGGCGGACGGGCCTGGTTCTCGGGGATTTGGGTGTCGATGAGTTTGCCGTCGGTACCGATGATGAAGGTTTTTTCCTGGCCGTTGAAGGTTACGGCGGCCTCGTAATACGACTGGCCATCTTCGGTAACGTCGGCGATGGACTCGATCTTGCCTTTGGTGGCGCTTTGTTGGATGGTCTTTTGCACCGTGGCAGAGAGATTGGTCAGGGCCACTTCCTCAGCCCGCAACAACAGTTTGCCGTCGGGCGCGACCTCGATCTGCCACTTCTTCCCGTCCTTCGCGCATTCCACGCCGTAGGCGATTCGGCGATCCACGGTCTCCTTCCGCATCTTCACAATCTTGCCGTCGGCGACCTGTTCCTTGACCGTTTTCTGGACCGCTTTGGGGAGCTTGGCGACATCGAATACCTCATCACTCTTCGCATAGGAACTGGTCGCCAGTCCCATGGCAAGAATCAGTACGGCCAGCCTGGATACAATACGATAGTGGCGCATGGCATGCCTCCGCGTCGCAACTGCTTATTCCTTCGCCTTGGTCAGGTAAGCAATGAATTTGTTTTCGAACACCTGCGGGTCGCTCGATTTGGTGCCGTACACGTCCCGCCAGGCGGAATCAAATCGCGCGCCCTCGCTCTGGAGCTTTAGAAACTTCATCAACGGCCCGATCCCCCCGTGCTGATAGTACAGGAAATTGATCAGCCGCTCCGATTCGGTGTAGAACGCCGTCACCTCGTCCGTCGTCCTCGGATAATCGACCGCACCGGTCAACTGGTCCAACGGGATGTATTGGTCGCGGTTCAGATGGTCGCGGACATTCTGGAGGGTGTAGTTGCGCTCCTTGAGGTACATGCGGTACAGGCGGAAGCCTTCGAATTCGGCGAGCCCTTCATTGAGCCACAACGGGATGTCGCCGGCGACGAACCGATGCAGCACCAGATGGGTCATCTCGTGCGGCAACGTGGTGCCCTGGAACTTGAAATTCGGGCGTGACCAAAAGAAGAGTTCGCGTCCCGTGCACCAACCGCCGGTCCAGGACTCCATCTTGCCTTCGCCGACAAAATGTTGCCAGGCCGGTTCGTTGAGAAACACGTAAACGTGGCATTTCCGCTCAAACGAATCCTGCGTGATCCCCAGGTCTTTCTTGATCGCCGCGTAGGACCACTCCGCCACGCCGACGAGCTGCGTCACCGCAAAGCCCGCCTCGGTGTGAAAAATGAAATGGTCGGACTCGCTGTGCTGCCAGGTGATGGACTTGATGCTCAGAGCCATGTCGCCCTGCCGCGACACGCTGTGCTCGCTCAGTTCTTCCAGCGTGCCCAGCTTGAGACGGTACGCGCCCGCGGGCAAAGCGTCGTCCTCACCTTGCGCCACGGGATACACCCCACAGAGGATTGCGCCAACCAGACCCACGAGCGCTCCGACGCGTTTCATGGGCATTTGTATAAATGCCGTCCGCCGCGAGTTCCAGTGAAATCGAGTACGACGGCAGGAACCACGCTTCACGGCGTGACCTACTTCCGGGGCGCGCCGGGGTCGAGATCGCGCAGATATTGGAACGACAGGATGCCCGAGGCATGACCGTCGTCCCATTGCGGCTGGATGGCGTAGCCGCCCACATACTGCCAACTGCGCAATTCAAAACTTGCGGGCGTGAGCTTCTGCGGGGGCGGTTTATACTCGACCATGACGTTGGTCTCGCCCTTGCACATCGCGCACGGGCAGGCGCGACGCAGCGTCTCGAAATCGAAATAACTCTCATGCCCATCCTCCCACACGATGGCGAGGATGTTGTTCACGGTTTCAATGTTCTTTGGTTTCACTTCGCCTTCGTTTTCTCCGGCCACGGGCAGAGCTTGTTAATCGAACAATTCGGGCAATTGGAATTCCTGGCCCGGCACACGCGCCGCCCGTGGAACTGTAGCAGGTGACAGAATTTCGTCCACTCCTTCCGCGGCACGAGGGTCACCAGGTCAGCCTCGATTTTGTCCGGGGCGTCCTGCTTCGTCAACCCAAGCCGCTGCGACAGACGCCACGTATGCGTATCGACCACAATGGCCGGTTGCCCAAACGCATTCGCGAGGATCGCGTTGGCGGTCTTGCGTCCGACGCCGGGCAGTTTCAAGAGATCGTCGATGTTGTCCGGCACCTGGCTCCCGAAATCTTTCACCAACATCGCGCACGCTCGCTGGATCGAGCGCGTCTTTTGACGGTAGAAATTAATCCGGTTCACCTGTTTCTGGAGCACCGACTCCTTTTCGTCGGCGTAGGCCACGGCGGTGCGGTACTTGCGGAACAGTTCCGGCGTCACGACGTTGACGAGTTCGTCACGCGCCTGCGCCGCCAGGATCAGCGCGACGAGCAACTCGAGCGGGTCCGAGAAATCCAGCGCCAGCTTCGCGTCCGGATGCGTGCGCTTGAGGAGCGCGATGATTTTCCTGACGCGAACCCGTTTCGCTTCTTGAGACTCCCTCGCCATGGCGCATTAAGGAGAGGCGACGAGCTGTTGAAACCGCGGGTTGCCGCGAAGACTGTTGAATTGCTGGTCGTTGGCAGCCTGGGCCCGAAGTTGCGGTGCCAGTGTAATGGCTTTCTCCAGCATGGGAAGCGCCGCGTCGGCATTGTTCTCCATGGCGCGCATCATGGCGACGAAGTAATAGGCCCGCGCGTCCTGCGGGAAGCGCTCCGCCATGACCTGCAGCGCATTTATGGCCCGGTCGTGTAGATTGATGTTCCAATACGCTTGCGCCACCTGCAAGAAATCGTTGGGACCGATGTCCTTCTGTGCCAGATAATTACCCAACAGCAGGCCAATGCGATCATTCTGGCCGGCTTTTGAGTACGCTTGCGCCAACTGGGACAGCAACCCGAAGTCGCGCGGACTATTCGAGTAGGCCGCCTCCAGATGGGGGATGTCCTGGCGCGACTGTTTGATGCCCTTGATTTGGTCGATGGCCCCGGTGATTTTTTCGTTGAGCGGGTCAAGTTTCTGTAACGCCTCCAGTGTGGCCAGGGCATCGTCGGTGCGGCCAAGTTCCATGTAGAGTTGGGCGAGGCGGAAATTGCCTTCGGGACTTTCGGGACAGAGTTGGAGGGCCTGCTTGAACGCGTATTCCGCTTCGACCGCCATCTGCCGCGACGCATAGACCCCGCCGATGGCCGAACGCAGTTTGGAGAATGTCTTCTGCGCGTCGCTGTCGCGGTGGAACTGCGGGCGCGCGTTGAGATCCTCGCTAAGCTTGTCCCAATAGGCCTTGTCGCGACTGACGATATCCGCCCAAAGCTTCGGATCCTGCTGCGGGCCGGGCAGCGGGTCGTGGTTGATCTTCATGATAATCCCGGCCGGCGTAAGGTACGGGTACATCCACGGGATGACGTAACTCTCCTCGACGTAGAACGAGTGCTTGTCCTTGGCATGATCGAAGATCCACCGGGTGAGGATGCCGTTGATGTTCATCACCCCGGCCACACCGCGCACCTGCACGGCGCCACCTTCGACCGTGACATTCTCGTCGGCGCTGAGATGTTCACCGTGCGCCTGACGGGTCTGCACGTTGTTGATGTACTCCTGAAACGCATGTTGCGTGTCCGTCTCACTGGGAATCCAAATCGGCTCCTTGGGATACATGGAATCGCGATGGAGATGGGTCCAGCCCCAACGGAACAACGCCCGTTGCCAGGGCAAGCGGCGTTGGAGTGTCGCCGGGTTGTTGGGATCGGGCCGCGTGTAATCGTAGTGGTCGCGGATGTAGGACATGTACGTGCTGTCGGCCAGCGCGTTTTGGGTGATGATGTACACGTCGCGACGGTCAAAATTCGGGCTGCCCTCCGAGTCGAAATGCGGATCGCGGTAGCGATCTTTGGGGGGAACGCGACTCTCGCAGAAAATCATATACGTCGGCACGAAGCGGCCCGGATCAGTCCCGCCGTAGAGGACGGCGTCTTTATCCATGTCCGGATAACCGCCCAGGGGCCGGAACATGCGGTAGCCGAACTGGTAGCCGAAGTCATGGTCACGCTGGTTGCAGGTACGCAAGTTGCGCGCAAAGGAAATCAGCGGCAATGCCAGCAACGCCACGCACAACGCGCGCATCACCCCGCGCGGAAACTGCCGCCAACGGGCCAACACCCAGGCCGCCGTCAGCGCCAGTCCGTACCCGATCATCATCGCAAAGAATCCGTGCGCGGGCGCGAAGAACTTGATGTTGATCTCCTGGTTCTGCTTGTCGACGCCCGGGTTGATGATCGTCAGCAGCCCCAGGCTCGTTATCAGAAAGGCCACCCACACGAAGATCAACCACGCGCGGGCACGGTGGTTGAAATCCTTCCAACACACGGCCAGCACCCACAGGCTCAGGATGGCGAAAACTACGATCGGCAGGCCCAGCAAATAGTCATACTCCGAGCCCAGCGGCGGACTGAACTGCTGCAGCAACGCGCGCACGAACAGGCCGATCTGGATGAAAAACGCCTTGCTCAACGGGCTGGCAATATTCAGCCTCTCGTATTGGCCGCGCGTGAAAGTATGGAGGAAACCCTGTTTCGTGTACGCATAGCCCCAATTCATCGGCGGATTCGTTGACGACGCCACCGACATGTAGAAGTAGAAGCTGCAGCCGATGAGAAATGCCGCGGTGCAGATCAGCGCGTTCTTTCGGCTCAGCCAACCCTCATTCCCCATCCAGACCAGCAGCAGTACGGCCAGCGCCGCCGGCATGAATATCAAGGCTGTCGCGGCGATCGGCGGACCGAAAAGAATGAACATGTTAACTTTCTGCGACAGGACCTCGCTATTGGGATTCGTCTGCAACCACGCGTCGACGTACGCGCTGGCCGCCAAACCGAGCAGGGCCGCTACCACGAGTTCCCAAAATGCGGACAACGCCGGCATCACCACGGCTGTCTGCCATTGCCGCTGGCCCCACACCGACAGGAGTCCCAGGGCGAGTGCGCCCGCCATGAACGGCGCGGCCATCACCACGATGGTCTGGTGATTGGCGATGCCCAGCGCATACATGAGGATCGTCGCGTACAGAAATCCGTGCCGCTGCGGCCGCATCATCCACGCAAAGAACGTGCACGCTGTGATGATAAACATGAACACGTTCAAGACGCGCATCTCGGGTACGCAGGCCCACAACCACACGCCGCGGTTGAATCCGAAAAGCAGCGCCACCGCGGAACCGATCGTCAGCGCCATCCAGTGCTTCATGGAATCTTCCAGATCCTTCGCCCAGGTCACCGAGCGCAGCAACATCATGATCGAACGCGTCATCAATAGCGTCAGCACGCCAACCACCAGCGCGCCCGTCAGCACCGACATCAGGCAAATCCGATACGCCGGATTGCCGAACGGCACAAAATGGCGCCAGACCCATCCCAGGAAAGCCCACAGCGGATACCCCGGCGGATGCGGCACGCCGAAGTTGAACGCGCCCGTGACCAGCTCGCCGGAATCCTCCAGCGTCACCTCGGGCGACATGTA
>JBGOTY010000185.1:0-7032 GCA_041476745.1 Verrucomicrobiia bacterium
CATCGTGCTGATCAAGTCCGTCCAGCCGTTCAAGATGGCGATGCGCGAGATCATTCGCAACCGCGCCACGATCCTGGTCGGCATTCCGCAGCTTTTTCAAGCGCTGGCGGATGCCCGCATCCCGTTCTGGCTGCATTGGGTGCTGAAATTGCATCTGGCGGTTTCCGGGGCTGCTCCCCTGCCCGGTGAGACTCTGGGTAAATTCGACCGCAAGTTCCATTTCCCCCTGCTCGAAGGGTACGGACTGAGCGAGGCGTCGCCCGTGGTGTCCTTCAACCCCATCCATGGCGTGCGCAAGCCGGGTTCGGTCGGCCTGCCGCTGCCCGACGTGCAGGTGAAGATCTTCGATGACCACGGCCACGAACTACTCGCCGGCCAGGTCGGTGAGATCGTGGTTAATGGCCCGAACGTCATGCGCGGTTATTTCAATCATCCCGAAGAAACGGCCGCCGCAGTGCGCAATAACTGGCTACACACCGGCGATATGGGCAAGAAGGACGAGGACGGCTACATCTACATCGTGGACCGTCGCAAAGAGATGCTGCTGGTGCGCGGCATGAACGTGTACCCGCGCGAGATCGAGGAAGTCTTGCACCAGTTCCCGAATGTCCGCGAGGCCGCCGTCGTGGCGAAGCCCGACGAGAAGCGCGGCGAAGTTCCCATCGCCTTCGTCAGCCCGGTCGAGGGCGCGAAACTGGAGTCGGCCGAGATTCTGGGCTTCTGCCGCGAACGGCTCGCCGACTACAAAATCCCGCGCGAAATCCGCGTCGTGGAAGCCCTGCCCCGCACCGCCACCGGCAAGATCGCCAAGCTGGAACTGAAAAAGCAGGTGTGAGCCGGTCCCTCTGGACCATCCGTGAATCTGACTTGCCGCCCCAAAGTCTCTATGCAATTATGTCCCGCTTGCGTCAGGCAACTGCGGCCTGAGTCACCGAGCGATTCATGAACGAGAACAAGAACGGAATGTTGGTCCTTTTTACCTTCACGATCTTCCTGGGGGCGTTGTTATTGTTTTGGGTGCAACCGATGGCGGGACGCATGCTGCTGCCGTTGCTCGGCGGCGTACCGGCCGTTTGGAACACCGCGATGGTGTTTTACCAGGCCACGTTATTGGCCGGTTACGCCTACGCTCACTTTGCCACCAAACAACTCGGCGTGCGCCGCCAGGCCGCGTTGCACCTGCCTCTCCTGCTGCTGCCCTTGCTGGCGCTCCCCATCGCAATTCCCCACGGCTGGACACCGCCGACGACCCATAACCCCATCCCCTGGTTGCTCACCGTGCTGGCCGTGATGGTTGGGCTGCCCTTCTTTATCGTGTCCGCAACGAGCCCGCTGCTACAGCGTTGGTTTTCAGCCAGCGGACATCGCGATGCCCACGATCCGTATTTTCTCTACGCGGCCAGCAACTGCGGCAGTTTGCTGGCGCTGATCAGCTACCCCGTGCTCGTCGAACCGCATTTGCGTCTCAGCCAGCAGAGCCGGTACTGGGCCATTGGCTATATCGCATTGCTGGCACTCACGGCCGGCTGTGGTATCTGGACGTGGTGCACCGCTCGGAATCCCGTTGCCGAGGTGGAACCTGCTCCCAAGACCGCCGTCGAACAGTTGACCACGCAGCGCCGTTTGCGCTGGGTGTTGTTGGCGTTCGTGCCGTGCAGTCTGATGCTGAGTGTGACGACGTATATCACCAGCGAGGTCGTGCCGATCCCGTTGATGTGGGTCATTCCGTTGGGGATCTACCTGCTGACGTTTATTCTGGTTTTCGCCCGACGGCAACTAATCCCGCATCGGTGGATTGTGTGGGCCTTGCCGTTTGCCGTCGTGATCCTGCTGACCATGTTGGGAAGGATGACGCTGAAAGGAAACTCGTTTGAGAGCCTGCCCTGGCCGATTGCCGTTCATTTCGCGGGGTTGTTCATCGTGGCGATGTTTTGCCATGGTGAGTTGGCCAGGGACCGGCCGTCCGTGGCGCACTTGACCGAGTTCTTTTTGTGGATTTCCGCGGGCGGCGTACTGGGTGGGATATTCAACGCCTTGCTGGCGCCGCTCATTTTCCCCACGGTGATCGAATATCCGGTAACGTTGCTGCTGGCCTGTCTGTTGATGCCGCAACGCAGCACAGGAAAAACCAGTGGCAGTGGGCGACAACTCGATTTCTTACTGCCCGTGTGCCTTGGCCTGTTTACGGCGGGTCTCATTTATGTGGTGGAACACGCGCAGATCAGCCCGCCGAACTTCGCCCTGACTCTGGAGTGTGTCCCGCCAGCCGTTTTGTGCATCTTCTTTCGCCGCCCTTTGCGGTTCGCACTCGGCGCGCTCGCGATCTTGCTGGCAACAACGCTTGCGCTACGCCCCGAATTTCGCAATATGCTGGTGGCGCGAACCTTTTTTGGCATCTACAAAGTGGAGGTGGATCCACGGGCGTCCTCTGTTCATGTCTTCCGCCACGGCACCGCCATGCACGGCATGCAAAGCCTCGAGCCCAACATGCGACGCGTACCACTACTTTTTTTCAGCAAGGCTGGGCCACTTGGAGAAGTGATTGGCACGTTACCGGAAGACCTGAAGCAGCACGTCGGCGTCATTGGTCTGGGTGCCGGTACCCTCGCCTGCTACGCCAATGCTGGGGAGCATTGGATTTTTTACGAAATTGATCCCGAAGTGGAACGTATTGCGAGTAACCCGAAGTATTTTACGTTCTTGCATGACTCTCCAGCTGACACAAAGGTCGTGCTCGGCGACGGGCGGTTATCGTTGCAGGCGGCGGCGGATGGCCAGTTCGGCCTGATGGTTTTGGACGCTTACACATCGGACACAATCCCCTTGCACTTGGTGACACGGGAGGCGATCGCGCTTTACTTGCGGAAGCTGGCGCCGAACGGCGCAATGGCCTTCCATATCACCAACCGCCACCTCGATCTCGAGCCTGTCTTAGCCACCCTCGCACAGGACGCCGGTGTCTATTCTCTCTGCTGGATCGATAATAATGTTTCAGCGGAGGAGTTCAACCGCACTGGCAAAACGGCTTCATGGTGGTTGGTGATGACGCGCAACGGGCCGTGGCTCAATCTTCTCGCGCGGGATACCCGCTGGAGACCGCCGCAACCACAGAATGGCGTTGGGCTCTGGACCGACGATTACGTCAGCGTGTTCAGTGTATTCCACTGGACACCGTCCATGTAATCCGCTGCACGTTCCACCGGGAAAGCAATAATGCCAGACTATGGTTCGATGGTCGCACGTTAATGGTCACTAGGCGATTCGCGAACAAATGGGCATGCAACGCTGATTCTTTTTACGCTGACGATCTTCCTGGGGGCACTGTTGTTGTTTTGGGTGCAACCGATGGCGGGACGAATGCTGCTGCCGTTGCTCGGGGGCGTACCCGCTGTCTGGAACACCGCGATGGTCTTCTATCAGGCCACGTTGCTGGCCGGGTACGCGTACGCTCACTTTGCCACCAAACAACTCGGCGTGCGCCGCCAGGCCGCGTTGCACCTGCCTCTCCTGCTGCTGCCCTTGCTGGCCCTGCCCATTGCCATTCCCCACGGCTGGACACCGCCGACGACCCATAACCCCATCCCGTGGTTGCTCACCGTGCTGGCCGTGGCGGTGGGACTGCCGTTCTTTGTGGTGTCGGCAACGAGCCCGCTTTTGCAGCGCTGGTTTTCCGCCAGCGGACATCGCGACGCGGGTGATCCCTATTTTCTTTACGCGGCCAGCAACTGCGGCAGTCTGCTGGCGCTGATCAGCTACCCTGTGCTCATCGAACCACATCTGCGACTCAGTCAGCAGAGCCGGTGGTGGGCTATCGGCTACATCGCGTTGCTGTTCCTCACGGCCATCTGCGGATTGTGGACGTGGCGCATTGCCCGGAATCCCGCTGCGGCGGCAGTACCAGAACCCAAGCCCGAGTCCAGAGCCCTTGACGAACAGCTGACGCCGCGGCGCCGCTTGCGCTGGGTGCTGCTGGCGTTCGTGCCGTGCAGCTTGATGTTGAGCGTGACGACCTTCATTACCAGTGAGGTCGCGCCGATTCCACTCTTATGGGTCATCCCGTTGGGGATTTACCTGCTGACCTTTATCCTTGTTTTCGCCAAACGACAGTTGATTCCGCATCGATGGATGATGTGGGCTCTGCCGTTGACTGTGGTGGTCTTGGTGACCATGTTGGCAAGGACAACGTTGAAAGCGCTGTCCTTTGAGGAGCTTCCTTGGCCGATTGCTGTCCACTTCGCAGGCTTGTTCATCGTGGCGATGGTCTGCCACGGCGAGTTGGCCAAGGATCGCCCATCCGTGACGCACCTGACCGAGTTCTTCCTGCTGATTTCCGCCGGCGGCGTGTTGGGCGGGATGTTTAACGCGCTGCTGGCTCCGGTAATTTTCCCGACGATCATCGAGTATCCCGTGACATTGCTGCTGGCCTGCGCCCTGATGGCCCGGCCGGCCCCGGGAAAGTCAAACGAACGCATGCGACGCCTGGATGTTGCGCTCCCCATGGCGCTCGGGTTGGTCACCGTCGGTCTCATCCTCGCGATCGAACACGCACAGATTAACCCGCCGACCCTTGCTTTGGCCATGGAGTGTGTGCCGCCAGCGGTGATATGTCTGGCCTTCTTCCGCCGACCGCTGCGCTTTGGGTTGGGGGCGCTCGCGATTTTGCTGGCCACCACCTTGTCTCTTCACCCTGAGATTCACAATCTGCTTGTATCGCGCACCTTCTTTGGGATTTACCGGGTGGCAGTGGCGGCTAATGCGAAAGATATCCATTACTTCACCCACGGCACCACCATGCACGGCATCCAAAGTCTTGATCCCAGGATGCGGCGCCAACCGTTGTCGTATTACTCGAAGTCGGGACCGCTCGGGCAGGCGATGGCCATGCTCCCTGACGAACTGAAGCGGCAGGTCGCCGCAGTCGGTCTTGGTGCGGGTTCGGTGGCCTGTTACTTCAACGCCGGACAGGCATGCACGTTCTACGAGATTGATCCCGAGGTCGAACACATCGCCCGCGATCCGAAGTATTTCACCTATTTGCAAGATTGTCCGGCCGACGTAAAGGTGGTGCTCGGTGATGCACGCTTGTCGTTGCAGTCGGCACCAGACAACCGGTTTGGGCTGATGATTTTGGACGCTTACAGTTCGGACACCGTCCCCCTGCATTTGATTACCCGTGAGGCGCTCGCGCTCTATTTGCAGAAGTCAATGCCGACCGGCGTGCTGGCGTTCCACATCACCAATCGCCATCTGGATCTCGAACCTGTTCTTGCCATTTTGGCAAAGGATGCCGGAGTGTATTCGCTCTGCCGGACCGATTTCGTCACAGCCGAAGAGAATGCCCGCACCGGTGCTGGAACCGCGTGGTGGCTCGTGATGACGCGCAACACTCAGTACCTGAACCGTCTGGCTCGCGACAACCGGTGGCAACCACCGCAACCGAAGCAAGGAATTGGGCTTTGGACCGACGACTTCACAAGCGTCTTCAGCATCTACCATTGGAATTAGCCTGGAGGACTGAACGGTCTCACCACCGCTGGCAGGCTTCGCGGTAGCTTTCCACGTTGCGTTTCAACTCCCGCACGCTGTCGCCGCCAAACTTATCGAGCAGCGCCTTCGCCAACTCAACCGCGACGACCGCTTCCCCGATGACCGCCGCGGCGGGCGTGGCGCAAACGTCGGAGCGTTCCACGGTGGCCTTCACTTCCTGTCCCGTCTGGATGTCCACCGAACGCATCGGCTTCATGAGTGTGGACAACGGTTTCATGGCGACGCGGACGACGACCGGCTGGCCGTTGGTCATGCCGCCTTCAAAGCCTCCGGCATTGTTGCCCGCGCGCGTCAAGATACCCTCCTGCGCCGGCAGGATTTCGTCGTGGACCTGCGAGCCAAAGCGGCGCGCCGCCTCAAATCCGAGTCCAACCTCGACACCTTTCATGGCCTGGATGCTCATCAAAGCCCGGGCGAGGTTCGCATCGAGTTTCCGGTCCCAATGAACGTGGCTGCCGAGACCGATCGGAACGCCGACCGCGATCACTTCAAACACGCCACCGATCGTGTCACCCTGTCCCTTGGCCGTATCGACGGCCTCGATCATCTTCTTCGCGGCTTCGGGATCCGCGCAGCGGACCTCACTCGCTTCGCTGCGTTCGCGGATTTGGGCGAACGTCAGTCCATCCGTCTTCGCCTGTACCGTGCCAAGACTGACGATGTGGCCAACGATATCGACGCCGACCTCGGCGAGCAGCAGCTTGCAGACACCGCCGATGGCCACACGCATCGTGGTTTCCCGCGCGCTGGAGCGTTCGAGAATATCCCGTGCGTCCTGGCGGTCATATTTTATAACGCCTGCAAGGTCGGCATGGCCGGGGCGCGGCTTGGTGACGGCCGGCAGTTCGTTGATCTTGAAGTCGCGATTCTTCACCATCAGAGTGACGGGAGAACCAATCGTCTCGTCATGACGCACACCCGAGACAATCTCCGCTTCGTCCGCCTCGATCTTCATGCGCCCGCCGCGGCCGTAACCCTGCTGACGGCGCGCCAGGTCACGGTTGATGGCAGCGCGGTCCAGCTTCAAACCGGCCGGTAGGCCTTCGACCACGCCAATCAGGCATTGGCCGTGCGATTCGCCCGCGGTGAAATAACGCAATTGCGGCATTGTTATCCTCGAATAAAACCCAGGTACCACTTCATGATTTCGTGTCCGCAGAACATCCACAGCAGCGCGCCCAGCGCGATATACGGCCCGTACGGAATGCGGCTTTGCCAGCCCTTCTTGCTGGCGATTACCAGGATCAGCCCGATCACTCCCCCAAGCAACGACGACACGAAAATCGTGAACAGCGTCGACTGCCAGCCGAAAAACGCGCCGATGGCTGCGAGAAACTTCACATCACCCATCCCCATGGCCTCTTTCTTAAAGATCATCTCCCCCACCGTCGCGACCACCAGCAGTGTCAAGCCGCCAACCAACGCACCCAGGACCGACCGCACAACGGACATCTGGATCGAATTCGCGTCCATCAGCGGCGGGTA
>JBGOTY010000186.1:0-7016 GCA_041476745.1 Verrucomicrobiia bacterium
CGGGCGTGCTGGCAAATCAGCCGAAGATTTTTCGGTTTGTCGAGAAACGGGTCATCGAAGAGGCGCAGCGGCTGGTCGGGAGTGAGGGTTTGGTAAAAATACTGATTGTGCCCGGACTGCCGCGCGACGCGAAGACACGGCAGCGCAGCATCGAGGTGTTGCGGTCGAAGGGGGTCGATGGCGTGATCTCTTTTGGGTCGATTTTGCAGGAATTGGTTGCGAGTGTGGCCATAAATCGCAACTATCGAAAATCGGATTTACTGCAGATTTTGCGGTTGCTAAAGAACTATGAGTTGCTGAAGGAACCGCAGCTGGAGTTTGGGTGGAAGCGGCGCAGCCGGAAGGCGGCGTCGTAAACAGGTCGCGGTCTCTCGGGTGGCGGAAGCGCGTATGACTTCGCGCGAAGCGTACATTGCCCTCAACATGGTCGACGGCGTCGGGCCGATTCGTGTCCGCGCGTTGCGGGATCGATTTGGCGAGCCCCAGGCGATCCTGGCGGCGTCGAAAGCCGAATTGATGCAGGTGGAGGGCGTGGGCGAAGAAGTCGCGCGGAGTATCACCAGTTGGCGGGAGAAGGTGGATCTCGATGCGGAGTTGCAACGGATTGAGAAGTCCGGCGTGCGCGTCGTCAGCCGCGACGATGCAGAATACCCGAAA
The DNA here is from genome assembly GCA_041476745.1 of Verrucomicrobiia bacterium. Classification (GTDB taxonomy): domain Bacteria; phylum Verrucomicrobiota; class Verrucomicrobiia; order Palsa-1439; family Palsa-1439; genus Palsa-1439. Next base: position 658 of record JBGOTY010000186.1, read on the forward strand.
CATCTGCGGGAGATTTACGACCCGCCGCTCGTGTTGTATCTGAGGGGATCACTGACGGAGCGCGACTCTCTGGCGATCGCGGTGGTCGGGTCGCGTCGCACAACGCTCTACGGGCAGGATATGGCGCGGAAACTGGCGTTTCAGTTGGCGCGAGTCGGCGTGACGGTCGTGAGTGGTTTGGCGCGCGGAATCGATACCGCGGCGCATACCGGCGCGCTGCAGGCAAAGGGGCGGACGGTGGCCGTGATTGGTTGTGGAATCGATATTGTCTATCCCGTGGAGAACAAGAAGTTGGCCGATGAGATCGTGGAGAAGGGTGGGGCGGTGGTGACGGAGTTCCCGTTTGGGGTGCAACCCGACCGCCAGAATTTTCCGATGAGGAATCGCATCATCAGCGGCTGGTCACTCGGGGTCGTGGTGGTGGAGGCGAACCTGAAAAGCGGGGCATTGATTACGGCCAATCAAGCGGGGGAGCAGGGGCGGCAGGTGTTTGCGGTGCCGGGTCGGGCGGATTCAATTTTGTCCAAGGGGACGAACAAATTGATCAAGGACGGTGCAAAATTGACCGAGGATGTTGAGGATATCCTCAGCGAATTTGAGTACTTGCTGCCGAAAACGGCCACGGAACGCGCGGAAACTGGCTTGGATGGCAAGGGTACCAAACCTGCTTTGCAATTGAGCGAAACGGAGGAGAAAGTGATGGCGCTGGTCGGCAACGAGGAGGTTGCCATCGACGAGATCATTCGTGGCAGCGGTTTGACAACGGCGTGTGTTTCCGCGACGTTGTTGGCGCTGGAGATGAAGCGGCTCGTGAGACAGCTCCCCGGCAAACAGTACGTGCGCAACGCGGCCTTCGGGTCATAAGAAGAAAAGGCATGGCAAAAAAACTGGTCATCGTTGAGTCACCCGCGAAAGCGAAGACGATCAACAAGTATCTGGGATCGGACTTCAGCGTGAAGGCCTCCATGGGTCATGTTCGGGATTTGCCCGAGCGCAAGTTCGGTGTCGAGATCGAGAAGGATTTCAAGCCCACGTATCAGATCTCCGCCAAGCGGAAAGCGCTCGTGACCGAGTTGCAGAAGACCGCAGAGAATGCTGAGCAGGTTTATCTGGCGACCGATCCCGATCGGGAAGGCGAGGCGATTGCCTGGCATTTGCGGGAGATTTTGAAGGGCAATAAAAACGGCCCCAAGTTTTTCCGCGTCCAGTTCAACGAAATCACGAAGAACGCTGTACGCGCCGCCTTCGACCATCCCGGTCAAGTCGACATGAAGCTGGTCGATTCACAACAGGCGCGACGCATTCTGGATCGCATTGTAGGCTACAAGATTTCGCCTTTGCTGAACAAGCGGGTTGCCCGCGGCTTGAGCGCCGGACGCGTGCAATCCGTCGCGGTGCGGCTGGTGGTCGAGCGCGAGCGCGAGATTCGCGCATTCAAGCCGCAGGAGTATTGGTCGGTCGAGGCCGAGTTGCGCAAGCTCGTCAACCCCAAGGATCATTTCCTTGCTCGCTTGATCCAGGTCGGCGACAAGAAAGTCCGGTCGCCCAATGGCGAGGCCAAAGCGGATGTCATGATCATTGACGGCAAGGAGCAGGCGGACGCGATCCTGTCCGATCTGCAGCAGTGCGAGTACAAGGTCGCCAAGATCGACATCAAGCCGAAGAAGCGCAGCTCACCGCCGCCGTTCACCACCAGCACGCTGCAACAGTCCGCGTCGAAGGCCCTGGGCATGGGCACCTCGAAGACGATGATTGTGGCCCAGCAACTGTATGAGGGCGTGGAGATCGGTGAGGAAGGCGCGGTCGGTTTGATCACCTACATGCGTACCGACTCGTTTAACATTTCGAAGGAGGCACAGGACGAGGCGCTGGCATTCATCCGCGAAACCATCGGGGCTGACTACGCGCCGGCGACGCCGAATTTCTACAAGTCGAAGAAGGACTCGCAAGGCGCGCACGAGGCGGTTCGCCCCTCGTCGGTGCGACGCACGCCCGAAAGCCTGCGGACGTACCTCGATCATGACCAGCTTCGTCTGTACAAGTTGATTTGGGATCGGTTTGTAGCCAGCCAGATGACGCCGGCGGAGATGAAGGTGACGAGCATCGATATCGACGCGCGGCGCGAGCCGAAGTTCTTCCTGTTTCGCGCAACGGCGACGGAGGTGGTGTTCGCGGGTTGGCTGAAGATTTACGGAGTCGAGGAAGAGGCCGAGAAGAAGGCGGAGCGGGAGAAGCCGTCGGAGGAGGAAGAGAACAAGAAGCTGCCGCCGTTGAGTGAGAGCGAGCGGCTGCATTTGGTCAAGCTCCACCCCGAACAACACTTTACCGAGCCACCGCCGCGTTTCAGCGAGGCAACACTGGTCAAGGCACTGGAAGAACTCGGTATCGGTCGTCCGAGCACCTATGCGCCGACGATTGCGACGGTCCAGAAGCGGCACTATGTCAACAAAGACAAGGGTCGCCTCGCGCCGACGCAATTGGGCGAAATCACGACCGACGTGTTGGTGAAGCATTTCACGAAACTGCTCGACGTGCAGTTCACGGCGCAGATGGAGGAGTTGCTCGACGAGATTGAAGAGGGCAAGGTCGGGTGGCAGGAGATGCTCGGCGAATTCTACAAGGACTTCGAGCCGACATTGAAGGCCGCGAACGAGAACATGGAAGACGTGCGGCCAAAGCCCGTTCCGATAGGCATCAAGTGTGAGCTTTGCGGCGAAATGTTGGTCACTCGCCCTGGTAAGAATGGCGAATTCATCGCTTGCTCGGCTTATCCGAAATGCAAGAACACGAAGAACTTTAAACGCGGCGAAGATGGGAGCATTCAGATCGTGGAAAAGGAAGAGACAGGCATCAAGTGCGAGAAATGCGGTTCGCCGATGGTCATCAAGGCAGGCAAACGCGGGGAGTTCCTCGCCTGTTCAGGTTATCCCGAGTGCAAGAACGCGAAATCGTTCGCACGTGACGCTGCGGGTAAGATCACAGTCATCGAAAAGCCAGAGCCGGTGACGACCGACGTGAAATGCGAGAAGTGCGGCTCGCCGATGTTGATCCGCAACAGTCGCCGCGGACCATTCCTTGCCTGCTCCGGCTATCCGAAATGTCGCAACGCCAAAACGCTGCCGGACGAATTGAAAGACAAAGCGCCGCCGCCTCCGCCCAAGGAAGAGCCCGTGTTGACCGACGAGAAGTGCGAGAAGTGCGGTTCGCCCATGGCGAAGCGTCGCGGTCGCTTTGGTGAATTCCTCGGTTGCACCGGCTATCCGAAGTGCAAGAACATCAAAAAACTGGCGCCGGCGGAGGCGTAGCAGACTCGCTGGTTGACGAGTTTCTCGGCTACCTGCACGCCGAGCGTGACGCTTCCCCACTGACCATCCGCAACTACTCAGCCGACATCGCGGCCTTTGCCGTGTGGTTCGAGGAGAAGTACAAGCAGGCGTGCGCGTGGGTGCCGGTCGATTCGTTCCATTTGCGCGGATATCTGGTTTACCTTACCGAGCGCCAATTCGATCGCGCCACGATTCATCTCAAGATGTCCGCGCTCCGCAGCTTCTTCAAATGGTTGGTGCGCACGGAGCGCGTGAAACTAAACCCGTTGGTGGGTTTGACCCTTCCGAAAAAGGCGCGCAAGCTTCCGAAATTCCTAACAATCCAGCAAGTCGAGGCGCTACTCGAAGCACCATTGCGAGACGAAGCGGATCGGCGCGCCCGGCGGTCGCGCCCTACCCACGACTTCTCAGCGTGGCGTGACAAGGCGATTCTGGAAACTCTCTACAGCGCCGGGCTGCGCATTCACGAACTCGTTCAACTTAACGATGACGATATGGATGTGCTCGGCGAAGTCGTTCGCGTTCGCGGCAAAGGCAAGAAGGAGCGCCTGGCCGCGCTCGGTGGGCCAGCCATTGAGACACTACAGAAATACCTCGAAGTTCGCGCGCGCAGCACACGCGGGCCGTTATTTGTGAACCGATTTGGGGGACGCATGACCGCCCGCAGCATGCAGCGGATGCTGAAGAAGTATCTCATTGCCGCCGGGCTTGACCCATCACTGACGCCGCACAAGCTTCGGCACAGTTTTGCGACGCACATGCTCGACGCCGGTGCCGATTTACGCAGCGTGCAGGAACTCCTCGGCCACGCCAATCTTTCCACCACGCAAATCTACACGCACATCACACCCGAGCGGTTGAAGAAGGTCTACGAGAAGGCGCATCCCCGGGCGTAGTTTTGGAGTGCGGCGACTTGTCGCCGCTTTGTCGTTGGCGTTTATCCTACTGATTGACAATAGCGGGAGGCGGTCTATTTTGTACGCTAGCCATTTATGGCGAGGGAGTGCAAGGGCCCTCCTACGGTGGGGGTTTCTCCGTAGCCGTTTTCAACACGTTTTGGCGGGCGATTGCTACCGGCAAAGCGCCGACGAGTCGGCGCACTCCATACCGGAAACGGTGGTGAGACGAAGCGAGCGTGATCCAAATCAGAAGTCGTCGGGGACTGTAAGTTGGTCGCTTTTGAAGGTGTAGACCATTTTCACTGTCGCTGGCGGGCATGTACGCTCGAACCATGCGGCGGAGCACCACCGGTATTGATTTGCCACCGGCGCGAGTTGATGGTGTACGGGATTCTGATGGACATAGTTGAGCCGCGCAAGGTAGGAGCGTTCAAATGTCAGGCGAGTATCCCAAAAGTTGTGCCATACCTTACCGACGGGCTCGTTGTTCAGCTTGTTTATCTTGCGTGCAGTATCGGCATGAAGATGCGTGATGAATTTTCGTAATGACTCAGCATTCGCCGGCGATCTTCCGACGAAGTGGTAATGATTGCTGAATACCGCCCACGCTTCCAGTTGCCAGCCGTATTGTTTGGCCAAGCGCAAGAGTGTTGATTCGAGAACGTCGAGCGCGTCATCGCCTCGAAAGAAGTGGTCCTTGTGATACGTTCCGGCCGTGACCATGTAGACGCCTGCTTCGGACAGCCGGTGAACAGGTGCATGCGGCCAATCTTTGGAGCGCGGCGACCTGTTGCCGTTTTCTTGTTCCTCATCCATAATCTGGGCTGAACGGCAAAGCGCTGACAGTCAGCGCACTCCAAGAGAAAACGGATCAGACGCGATTCAGGTATTTGCCGGTGCGGGTGTCGACGCGGATGCTGTCGCCGGGGTTGATGAAGATGGGGACGAAGACTTCGATGCCGGTTTCGACCTTGGCGGGCTTGGTGACGTTGGTGGCGGTGTCGCCGCGGATGCCGGGCGGGGCTTCGAGGACCTTGAGGTCAACGGCGGGCGGGAGTTCGAGTTCGGCAATCTTGCCTTCGACTTCGGTCAAGGTGCAGCGCAGATTCTCGGTGAGGTAGTTCTTGGAATCGCCGATAAATTCTTCGTTGAGAGTGATCGTCTCATACGTTTCCGGGTCCATAAAGTGGTAGCCCGCTTGGTCCTTGAAGCTGAAGTCCACAGGCTTGGTATTCTTGGAAACAACCACGATTGACTCGGTCGAGGCGAAGCGGACGTTGGACGACTTGCCCGTTTTCAGGCTGCGCAAGGTGGCCTGGACGAACGCGCGCAGGTTGCCGGGCGTGCGGTGTTGCATGTCGAGCACGACGCAGACGTCGTTGTTGTACTTGACGGCCATTCCTTTTCGGAGATCGTTGGCTGACGGCATGGTTGTGTGTCCTCTCGATTACAGTAGTTTAAATTTCGGCAAGTCTTGTGAATCCACGATGCCGACGGGGCATTTCTTCCCATCGACAACAATCAGGTCGTCGATCTGGCGTTGCTCGAAAATCTTCAGGGCTTCCATCGCGAGGGCGTCTTGACGGATGGTGATGGGGTTCGGCGTCATCACGGTTCGAATCGGCACTTGGAGCACCTCGGGGTTGCGGGCGATGTGACGGCGAAAATCTCCGTCCGTGAAGACTCCGGCAACGCGCCCTTGTTTGTTCACGACGCTGATCGTGCCCGACTTCGCTTTGGTCATGGCCAGCAACGCATCCTTCACGCTGCGGTAATCCGCGATCACGGCGTTGCGATTGCCCGTCCGCATGATGTCCTTGATCTGCACCAGCATCGTGCGGCCAATGGCACCCCCGGGGTGCAAGCGGGCATAGTCGGACTTCTTGAAGCCGCGGGCGTCCAGCACGCACATGGCGAGCGCGTCGCCGAGGGCGAGCATGGCCGTGGTGCTTGACGTGGGGGCGAGGTTGAACGGGCAGGCTTCCTTCTTCACGTACACGTTCAACACAATGTCGCTGTGGCGCGCGAGACTGGATTTCGCATGCGCGGTCATGGAGATGATCGTGACATCAAAGCGTTTGATTGCCGGCAGAATGCGGCTGAGTTCCTCGGTTTCCCCGGAGTAGCTGAGGGC
>JBGOTY010000187.1:0-6947 GCA_041476745.1 Verrucomicrobiia bacterium
CTACGTCTGCGCTCCCGTGGCGCTCACCGAGGCCATGTTGCGCGTCCACCAATACTCGATGCTCTGCGCCCCGATCCTCAGCCAGGAAGCCGCCATCGAAGCGCTGGAGAATGGGCTGGACGATATTGCCGTCATGCGCGAGCAGTACCGACTGCGCCGCAATTTCATCGTAAAATCTTTCAACGAAATCGGCCTGCCCTGCCACATGCCGAACGGCGCGTTCTACTCGTTCCCGTCCATTCGCGAAACCGGCTTGACCTCGCGCGAGTTTGCCGTGCAGTTGCTCGAACAGCAGCGCGTCGCGGTCGTGCCCGGCGACGCCTTCGGACCCAGCGGCGAAGGCCACGTCCGCGCCAGCTATTGCGGCCCCATGACCGACCTCGAAAAAGCCATCGAAGGCATCGGCAAGTTCGTCCGCAGCCTCAAAAAGTAGCTCCCCTTCTGTAGCGGGGGTCTATGACTCCCGTTGTTCTGTTTGTTGTGCGCCGGTCTCCCGACCGCGCACAATTATTCAACCCCACATCTCCCAAGCCTTCCCCTTGAAAGTTGAGCGTTTGGCGTTGAATGTTGAACGTTCAGCCGTTCCTCACTTCCCCTCTTCGATCTTCTTCTGGTACGCCTTGTTCGCGTAACCGGATGTGCGCGCCAGTTTCTCCCACTCATGCTGCACGCGTTCATAGGACTCTTGTGTCAGCTTGTCGGCATTCAAGTTCGGGAAGGTGTGTTTGAGTTTCACATACGCCTCGATCAAGTGCTCGTAATCGGTATTGATCTTCTCATCCGAGTGCCCCGAACTCACCGTACCCGCGAAGTTCTCCGCCTGCGCGTGAAACTCGATGACCGCCCGCGCCGCATCCTCTTGCGCGCCTTCGGCGTGATGCTCGCGGACAATGCTTTCGAGGTCGCGCGCCGCGATGGCGAGCACCCGCGACTGCGCCGCCATGTTCTCGCGATGGGTGGGCGTCACCGTCACCTGCGTTGCGCACCCAACCATCGCCGCCATCGCCAAAACCGCCGCCAGTCTGTCGATTCTCTTCATATCGCCTCCTGTGGGTTGTGCCGTTATTGGTACACAACGCGCGGCATCGAGTCTAGACAAACCGCCCCACTGCCGCTACACTTTGCGCCCTGATTCTGCCATGAGCGAAGCGAAACAACTCAATGTCGGTCTGGTCGGCGCCGGTGTCGTTGGCGGCGGCGTGGTGAAACATCTCACCCGCAACGCCGACCTCATCACCGAGCGGCTGGGCATGCGCATCCACCTCAAGTGGGTCTGCGACAAAGACGAGTCCCGTCTCAAAGACTTGCCCATTCCCCGGGAAAATCTCACCGGCGACGTGCAAAAGGTGCTGCAGGATCCCGAGGTCCAGGTCGTTGTCGAACTTGTTGGGGGCACCGGCTTCGCCAAGACCCTGATCCTCGACGCGCTCAGCCGCGGCAAAGTGGTCGTCACCGCCAACAAGGCGCTGCTCGCCCACGATGGAGAAGAACTTTTCAGCGCCGCCGCCAAGAATTCAACCAACATTTTCTACGAAGCCAGCGTCTGTGGCGGGATTCCGATCATCAAGGCCCTCCGCGAAGGGTTCGTCGCGAACAATTTCCCGCTCCTCTACGGCATCGTCAACGGCACCTGTAATTACATCCTCTCGCGCATGACGGCGGACGATTTGCATTTTGAGGAAGCCCTTGAGGAAGCCCAGACTCGCGGCTACGCCGAGGCGAACCCAGCGCTCGACATCGATGGCGTGGACTCCGCGCACAAGGCGACGATCCTCGCCTCGCTCGCGCACGGGTTCTGGACCGGCTTCGAGAACACCTACGTTGAAGGCATCCGCCAGGTTTCCCGGCTCGACATCCAGATTGCCCGCGAACTCGGCTACACGATCAAACTGCTGGCGGTCGTCAAGAGCGCCGGGGACAGCCATTCGCCCGCCGTCGAAGTGCGCGTGCATCCGACGCTTATCCCGCACAGCCACGTCCTCTCCAGCGTCAATGGGGTCTTCAACGGCGTCGTCGTGCACGGCGACGTGGTCGGTGACACCATGTTCTACGGGCGCGGCGCGGGCGCGGACGCGACGGCGAGCGCGGTCATCTCGGATTTGGCCGACGCCGCGCTGAATCTCAAATTTGGCAGCAAACAGCGCGTGCCCGCGTTTGTGTCGCACCGCCTCCACGCGCGCGTGCGCACCATCGATGATGTCGAGTCGCGCTACTACCTGCGATTGACAGTCGAGGATCGGTCGGGCGTGATCGCCAAAGTCTCGCGGATTCTCGGCGACGCCGATATCAGCATCGCTTCCGTGCTCCAACGCGAGGCTCCCGAGCCGAAAGCCGGACACCCGGAAGCCAGCAGCGGCACGGTTCCCTTGATCATGATGTTGCACACCGCGAAAGACCGCGCCGTTCGGGAAGCGGTGGCCAAGATTGACGGCCTCAGCGTCGTCAAGTACAAGACCGTCGTCATCCGCGTCGAGAATTTCGACGCGACCACGAAGTGAAAGCGTAACGAACCGGATGTTTCGATGTCCAGACACTCAACAACTGTTGTCCTCATCGCGTTTCTCGCCAGCGCCGTGCTGTCGCGGGCGGACGAGCCTGGGATCCGGGTCCTGGTGAACGGCCGGGCGATTCCCGTGAACGTCATCCAGTCCAATGGGACTGTGTATGTTCCCATCGATGCCATTGCGAAAGCACTCGGAGCCGACGTAAGAATTGAACGCGGCGAAGTGCGTGTCGAACGGATGGAACCGCCCGCTCCCATCGTGACGGCGGTAACACCCGTTGCCCCGACGATCAAAGGCCGTCTCACCTGGTACAATAATGTCTGGGAACCGCGGAAACCCGACCCCGGCGGGCAGGCGTGGCTGTTGAACGATTCGCAAGTGCGCGATCTCGCCCGCGCGGCCGGCGGAACCACCGCGGAACCCATCCCGAAAAACCAAACAGGTTGGGACGCAAAGCTGACGGACGCGTTCTCGTTTCCGCATGCGGTCGCGGACGAGGATGGGAGGTTCTCTTTCATGAATGTAGCCGCCGGCCCGTATCTGCTGGTCGCGAAAAGCGTGAGAGCGAATGGTCTTGCCGCGCGCGACCGCAACGGCAAGATTCGCTTCTATCAAATCCAGGTCACCACCGGTGGCACAGTCAATGCCTCCATTGACTTTGGGCCAACAGCCTACAGGGACTAAAACATGAGCGCGTGGCGCGGAGTCATCGAACAGTATCGCAAGTACTTGCCCGTCACGGACAAGACGCCCGTCGTGTCCCTGTGCGAAGGCAACACGCCGCTCATTCGTGCGCATAACCTGGAAAAGATCATCGGCGGCGGGCTGGAGATTTGGCTGAAGTACGAGGGCTTGAATCCAACCGCGTCGTTCAAGGACCGCGGCATGACGGTGGCGGTTTCGCTCGCTGTGGAACGCGGCGCGAAAGCCGTGATCTGCGCCAGCACCGGCAACACCTCCGCCTCGGCCGCAGCCTACGCCGCGCGGGCGGGCATCAAATGCGTGGTGCTGCTTCCCAAGGGCGCCATCGCCATGGGCAAACTGACGCAGGCGATGATGGAAGGCGCGACCGTCATCGCGTTGCGCGGGAATTTCGATGACGCGTTGCGCATCGTGCGCGAGATCGGGGAACGCTCCAACATCCAGATCGTCAACTCCATCAACCCCGATCGCATCGAGGGACAGAAAACAGCGGCCTTCGAGGTCTGCGATGCGCTCGGGCGCGCGCCGGATTTTCATCTGCTGCCGGTTGGCAACGCCGGCAACATCACGGCATACTGGAAAGGCTATCAAGAGTATCGGGCGCACAAGATCATCTCTTCCGCGCCGAAAATGATCGGCTTTCAGGCGGAGGGCGCCGCACCCATTGTTCGCGGATATGCGATTGAGAACCCTGAGACCATCGCCACGGCCATTCGCATCGGTAATCCAGCCAGTTGGAAGCTTGCCGAAACCGCACGCGACGAATCCGGGGGCTTGATTGACATGGTGAGCGACGCCGAGATCATCGAGGCCTACAAGCTTCTCGCGGCGAAGGAAGGCGTGTTCGTCGAGCCCGCGTCCGCCGCCGGCCTCGCCGGCCTGCGCAAACACATGGCGAAGGGGCTTTTCGCGCGTGGCGCGGTGGTGGTAATCACCCTGACAGGACACGGATTGAAGGATCCTGATACCGCGATGGCCAATGCCTCCTCTCCCGTCACTTGTGAAGCGGACGCAAATGAGGTCTTGAACGTGATTGGAATTTAGGCGGCCACGCGCCGCTTTTGAAAACTACCCATGGCACTGATCGTACAAAAATACGGTGGGACATCGGTCGGTAATCCCGAACGAATCAAGAACGTTGCGCGCCGCGTGCTGGCGACGCAACAAGCCGGCAACAAAGTCGTCGCCGTGGTGTCTGCGATGAGCGGCGTGACCGACAACCTCATCAAACTGGCCAAGGAAGTCCACCCCGAGCCGAACGAGCGCGAAATGGACATGTTGCTGGCCACGGGCGAACAGACGACCATTGCGCTGCTCGCCATGGCGTTGCATTCGCTCGGCGCAAAAGCCGTGTCCTTGACCGGCGCGCAGGCCGGTATCGTCACCGACGGCCTCCATACCAAGGCCAAGATTGCCAATATCACGCCGAAACGCGTCCACGAGTTCCTCGACGACGGCAACATCGTGACCATCGCCGGTTTTCAAGGCACAACGGCTGACGGCCAGATTACCACGCTGGGCCGCGGTGGCAGCGATTTGACCGCCATCGCCATTGCCGCCGCCGTCAAGGCCGACCTCTGCCAGATTTACACCGACGTTGACGGCGTCTATACTTCCGACCCGCGCATTGTGCCCAACGCCCGCAAGCTCGCTGAAATCAGTTATGACGAGATGCTGGAGTTGGCCGCGCTGGGCTCGAAAGTGATGCAGGCGCGCTCGGTCGAATTCGCCAAGAAGTTCGGCGTCGTGTTCGAAGTACGCAGCAGTTTCAACGACAACCCGGGGACTATTGTGAAAGAAGAAACCGCAAAAATGGAAGATGTGGTCATCCGCGGCGTCGCGGTTGACAAAAACCAGGCCAAAGTCACCATCGCCGGCGTGCCCGACAAACCCGGCATCGCCGCAAAAGTCTTCAAGACGATCGCTGACGCCAACGTCAACATTGATGTCATCGTCCAGAATGTCAGCGAAAAGGGTTTCACCGACATCTCCTTTACCGTCGCCTCCAACGAGGCGGCCAAGGCCACGAAGGTCTTACAACCCACCGTCAAGGAAATCGGCGCGCGGGAGGTCACTTCCACGACGGAAATCGCCAAACTCTCCGTCGTTGGCATCGGCATGCGTTCGCACCCGGGTGTGGCCGCCAAAATGTTTGAAACACTCGCCGCCACCGGCGTGAACATCGACATGATCTCCACCAGCGAGATCAAACTCTCGGTCATTATTGGGCTGAAGGATGCCGACAAAGCCGCCCGCGCCGTTCACGACGCGTTCGAGTTGGGCAAGTAGCCGCGCCATTCCGGCGCGATAGGATTGACGCTGTTTGCATGAGTGTCGCTGAACATTCGACAGGAGGTGCGTAATGCGCCGCTACTACCGTTTTTTGTTGGTTCTTACCGTCTGCAGTGCTGGACTCGCAATTCGTCCCGCCACCGCGCGCGATCTGAAGTTCGGGTTCACCCCCGTCCTGGGCGAGGCAGAGATGCGGGCGGAGTTCGATCCACTCGCAGCCTATCTTTCCGAAGCTATCGGGCAGAAGGTCGTCCTCTACGTCGCCAAGGACTACGGCGACCTGCGCACGCAAATGGAGGCTGGGGCGGTGGACATCGGAAGCTTCTCTCCCTTTGCCTATGTGGACGCTACGCGGGGTGGGAAAATCCGGATCATTGCCCAGTCCATCATCGACGGCACCGCCACCTACCGCGGCATCATCGTCGCGCGCATGGATAGCGGACTGAAAACGGTGACTGACTTGCTGGGGAAACGGTTTGCCTTTGTAGATCCCAAGTCAGCGTCAGGATATGTCTACCCGCGCGCCATGCTCATCGAAAAGGGTCTCGACCCCAAAACTTATTTCAAGGAAACCATTTTTGCGGGCGACCATAACAAAGTGATCACCGCCGTTCTGGAAGGCCGGGCGGATGCGGGGGCCATTTACGAAGGGGCCCTTGCGGTCGCCAAAGCCAATGGAGTGCCGACAGAAAACCTGGTGACTCTGGCCAGCACCGACCCCATCCCCCACGACGCTATCGCGGTCCGGACGGGACTGGATGACGCCCTCGCAAAGAAAATCCAAACGGCATTGGTGGATATGGACAAGTCCGAAGCCGGTCGCCGGGTCATCGCCAACAGCAAAAAGAAGCTGACCGGTCACGTCATCGCCGAAGACAGCCTGTTCGATGCAGTCCGCCGCACCGCCAAAACGGCGGGGATGTAGGAATCCGAAAGCCTCAACTGTCAGCCATGAACCGACGCGAGTTTCTGAGACAGATCGCAGCCGCTACGGGATGCGTTGCCGGGGGCCTTTTGACAGGGTGCGCACACGTTGGTGCTCTAGGCACAAAACTTGTGGGACGGGGCGCGTCGATCGTGTTCGACCCCAGTGACCCGATTGCATCCGCGAAACCAGCGCAATGGGCCATGGAACAACTGCGGCAATCACTGGTCGGACGCGGGTTCGCTGCTCGGATCTGTAAGCGATTGGACGAAGCCGACCCGGGCGATGTCTGCATTGTCGCGGCGGGTGGAACTTCCTCCATGGCGCGCGATGTTGGTGTCCTGCCGCCCGCCGACGCCGAGGCGTTGGCGATTGCTCCCGGAAGATTGGCTCGACGGGAAGTGTTGCTTGCCACCGGCAGCGATGTCCGCGGTCTGGTGTACGCTCTGACCGAGATCGCCGATACCGTCGCTCTGTCCGACGATCCATGGCCGGCGCTACGCCCGGTCAAACACATCATCGAG
>JBGOTY010000188.1:0-6943 GCA_041476745.1 Verrucomicrobiia bacterium
AAACGCTCCCAGCCCGATAAGTCCGTAGAGCGGGAAGTCGCTCACCAGAATATACCAGCCCGGGTGCCGCCAGAGAAATGCCGATTCCGGCGGATCAACAAGGTTCACCGCCACCACCATGGCGATCAAACAAACCACTTTTCCCAGGGTTGGTTTGGCTGCAATGCGGATCGCGGCCACCGCCAGCGGAAAGACCGCAAACACAAGATAATGGCCCTGCATTGTGACCGTTCCAATCAGCATCGCAACGCACAACAGACAAAATTGCGCTTCGGGATCGCGCGCCGCCGTCAGGCACACGCCGTACGCGCCCGCGATGGCCGCCAAACCAGCCCCGGCGCCCAAGAGCCACCACCATCGTTTCGCTTCCGGGGTTGGATTGAAACCGTGGTACCAGTAACCCAGATTGGTCACGAGCGCCGCCAGCGAAAAGTGAAATGTGCGCCCAATCGCGTCTCCGACATCCATGGCTATCCCATGCTGCAGGAAATCGTGCCAGAGGCCGGGTCCGGTCAAAGCAACGATGACGAGGGCAAATCCGATGGCTCCCACCAATCGGGACACCCATGTTCGCACAGTGCCGCCGCCGGACCAGGCGAACCACGGTAGCAACACAAACGGGTAGAACTTGAGGATCCCCGCAGCGGAAACCACCAGGCACGCCCAGCCGTGTCGGCCGGTGCGCTGCGCTGCGTATGCGGCAAGGACGAAAACGGCCAACAACAGTTGTACTTGCGAGAAGTAAAGATTGTAGCTCACGGTCCGTGAGGTAATGGCCAGCGCGGCGACAAACAGCCAACTCCGCGCGGACAATCTCTCTCCCAGCAACCAATGCGTCAGCCAGAGAATGACGATCAAACAACCGATCTCCAGTGCCAGCCAGATGACGAATGCCGCCCGTGGCGGCAGCGTTGCCAGCGCTGCAAAAAAATAGAGAAAACTTGGCGGGTAGCCAGCCACCGGAATGTCCGCGGCAAAGCGGAAGCCGAGGGACCGGCTCATATCCCGTAGCGACGTCGTGTAGGGATTCTGCCCCTCCAACAACATCCGGCCGCTCACATAGTAGTTATTAAAATCGAAATCAGACCAGCGCTGCGGAAGAATCGCTGCCCAGAGGGAAACGACCGCTGCCGTGACCAGGACGGCCCCCACGTCCAGGAATCGGTTCGTCGCCAACCGTCTCAACCAGTTCATCGTCCCATTCACGCGTCGCCTCCCACTAACAGAGTTGCCGGGGTAGCTCTACTGCAAACTGCGAAAGTATAGGTCCTGGAATCACTGTCGTTTGTCACCGGCATCCGCGCGTTGGTCGTTCTCGTCGGCCTGTTCTACTTGATGGTGATCGTGCGCCGGCCCGCCGTCGTCCGTCGTTGAATACTTCATAAGCAAGAGGCAGAGTCCACACAGCCCATATAAGGGCACGTAGTTCAACAGGATTCGTCCGATTGGAGACCGCTCGAAGAAAAACTTGTCCCATGGACCTTGAGAATTCATTGCGATCAAAAGCGCGAGAAACACAAGCGCCCGTCGCCGAGAAGGTGACTCAACCAGTCGCGCCGTGGCTACTCCAATGGGGAAAACCAACATGACGAAATAGTACCCCCACGCCGTCAACCCACCCGCCAACATCGCGGCGCATAACACAGAAAATTGCGCGTCTTGATCTTTTTCTCCCACGGCACAAAACGCGTAGGAGGCAAGGATCGCGGCCAAACCGACCGAAAAGCCGGCGGTCCACCATAGCCGGCTGGGTTCGGACGACGCGCTTCCACTCTGCAACGCTTGCCCCACATTGCTGACGAACGATGGCAAGGTGAAGTTGAAAGTGTGACCCACTGTCCAACGGCTGATGCTCGGCATCGCTCTTGCGAAGAAATCCCCCCACATCGCCGGTCCTGTCACCAGCACGGTAGCGCCGATGCCTCCCAGAAGTGCCGCGCCGCATAGCGAACGCTTCCTGACAGAGGATCCACTTCGCCAGACAAACCATGGCAACAGCACCAAAGGATAGATCTTTATCATGCCCACCAACATCACCGTGGCGCAGGCAAGCACGTGTTTACCATTTTTGTGCCAGGCGTATGCCGCCAGCAAGAGTGCCGCGAGAGTCATCTCCACATGCGCAAATGCGAAATGCCAGAACACGGGCGCCGAAGACAGCACTGCGGCGGACAAGAACAGCCAGCCGCGCTGCGTAAGCTGCCCTTTCAGCAGACGCTTCGTCAACCACAGGATCACAACCAAGCTGCCCGACTCCACGGTAACCCATATCCAAAAGGCCGGTCGCGGCGGCAATATCGTTAATGGAGCAAACAACCAGAGTAGCAACGGGGGATTATGGGCGATGGGGGTTTGTTTCGAATGCTCGAATCCATACTTATCGGATTCTTCCGCAAGTGGTGTCCGATAAGGGTTGCGACCCTCCCTTATCATTCGACTCGATATGTAGTAGTGGTTGAAATCGTAAGCGAAAATTCGCGTCGGCAGCATCTGCGCGATCCACACCACATGCAGTACGGCAATCAACACAACTGCCGTATCGAGCACGGGACTTCGCAACATCCGATTCCATCTGTTCATCGTCTTGCTCACGCGCCTCCTTCCACTAGCAGAGTTGCCGGGGTAGCTCTAGCGCAAACTGTGGAAGTATTGGTTGCAGCAGCGGAACGTCTCTGCTTGAATCGGCAACCCATGGACAACCCGCAGAACGACTCGCTGCTTCGCTATGACGTGGAAATCTTCATCATCAGCGCACTGATTCTGTACCTGGAACTGGTGCTCATTCGTTGGATCGGCACGGAGATCCGCATTTTCGCGTATCTTGGCAACCTTATCTTGGTGGTGTGTTTCTTTGGCGTCGGGCTGGGGTGCTCTCTGTCGGAACGGCCCGTGTCGCTTTGGCGGATGGGTCTGAATATCTTCCTGCTCGCGTTTCTTGTTGCCAACCCGTTGCAATGGGAACGACTGGATTTGAAGGTGGTAACGTATTTGCTGGGTGGTTTTGAAGATTACAATATCTGGCAGGTGGGGCCGCAGACGCAACTTGTGTACGTGCTGGCCGGATTGTTGGCGCTCGTCGGGCTGACGTGGCTCACCTTTTACATTTTCGTCCCTGCCGGGCAATTATTGGGGGCCGGTTTCCAGAAACATCCACGGACAATCCGCGCGTATTCCGTGAACATCGCCGGCAGCCTCGTCGGCGTTTGGGTTTTTCAGGCCATTAGCTTCGCGTCGTGGTCGTCTCCGTGGTGGTTCGCAGTCGCTGCGGCCCTGGTGGCGGCACTCGTCTGCATCCGGGCGCGGCAGGAATGGCCTGTGGTCGCGTTCATCGGTTGCGCCGCGTTGGTGGTGTGGTTGGGGCGCGATCCATCGTGGCGAACGGTGTGGTCCCCTTATCAAAAGTTGGCATTGCGCCCGCATGCGGTGACGGAGGGAACGAACAGCGTTCTGCAGGGCTATGAGTTGACAGTTAACGATGCCGGCTTTCAGTTACTGCTGAATTTGTCCGAGCCGTTCCTGCGACAGCACCCCGAGTTATTCGATTTGCGCGACGCGCAACGCAGCTACTATAACCTCCCGTTTGCTTTCAAGCCCGACATTCGACGTATGCTGATCGTCGGCGCGGGCACGGGAAATAACGCCGCAGCGGCGTTGCGCCACGGGGTCGAACACATCGACTGTGTGGAGATCGATCCACAAATCTACGCCCTCGGCAAGGAACTTCATCCGGAGCATCCCTACGATTCACCGCGGGTGCACATGGTGGTTAACGACGCGCGCGCCTTCCTCAAGCAGACGACCAACCAATATGACGCGATTTGGTTCGCCCTGCTCGATTCGCATACCCTTGGGTCGTCACTCAGTAATTTGCGCCTCGATCACTTCGTCTATACCCGTGAGAGTTTCGAGGAGGCCAAACGCCTGCTCGCGCACGACGGAATTTTGATCATGGACTTCGACGCGCCGCGCCTCTGGGTGGCGGACCGATTGTTCGGAATGCTGCGCGATCTCTTTGGGCATGATCCGCTGGCGTTTGCCGAAGGGTACTCCACGAAGTACGGCGTCGGCAGCGGTGCTACGATGATTTGCGCCGAACGCCCCGTCACCGTGGAGAGCGTGAGCAATCCGGAACTCCGGTCGTCCCTCACCGCCAGTCTGCTGAAACTCAAAGGGAACGTGCGTCCCAGCACCGATGACTGGCCGTATCTGTACGTCGAAACGGCCCGCGTCCCGAAGCTGCACCTCGTGACTTCGCTCACGATCATCGGGGCGGTCTTGCTCGCCCAACGCCGCTTGGCAGGCCCGAAGTACAAGCTGGACTGGCATTTCTTCGCGTTGGGCGCGGCGTTCCTGCTGTTGGAAGTGCAAACCGTCAGCCGCGCGACGCTATTGTTCGGCATGACCTGGATCGTCAACGCCATTGTTATCTCGGCGGTGCTGGTGATGATTCTGCTCTCGAATCTCGTGGCTTGGCGCTGGCCGCGGTTCCCACAAGGGGTGATTGTGACGGGACTGGCGATCACGGTTGCCCTGCTGGCGTTGGTCCCGCTTGATTGGTTCAATACGCTGACGGGAGCCACCAAGCTCATCGCGGCGAGCGCCTTCCTCACCGCGCCCGTGTTCTTCGCGGGACTGATCTTCATCCAGTCCTTCGCCATCTGCACGGACAAGGCCCGGGCGCTCGGCTCGAACCTCATCGGCGCGCTGGTCGGCGGGCTGCTGGAATCGCTGTCGTTCGTTACCGGCATCCGTGCGTTGGTCGTTCTCGTCGGACTGTTCTACTGGATCGCGATTCTGCGTCGGCCCGCTGCAGTTCGGCGTTGAACATTGCGGCGGCGCTTCGTAAGCTGCGCGCCATGGCTGCGAACGCAAACCCAACGGAAGCGGAGCCCCCTTCATCACCATCATCGCCCCGTGGCGTGCTACCCTGGTTGACCCCGTCACTCACCGAGTGGTTGTGGGTGGTCATCCTGCTGATCCTGCTCGCGCAACCGTGGCGCACGATGATGGTCGCCAGCGATGGCGATGCCTGCCTGCATTGGCGCGTCGGCGAATATATGCTCGAAACAGGTAACATCCCGATTCGCACCGATGTGTTCTCGCACACGCGTTTCGGTCAGCCCATCGTCTCGAAAGAATGGCTTTCAGAACTTATCTTCGCCGTGGCGGGCCGGCGGGCGGGATTGTATGGATTGGTCGTCGTCGCCGCGCTGTTGATCGCCACGACATTTGCTTTGCTCCACCGCCAGTTGGTGCGTGAGACCGGTAATCACGCGGTGGCGATCTTCGTGGCGTTGCTGGCCGCCAGTGCGGCCTGCATGCATTGGCTGGCGCGACCGCATGCGTTCAGTTTTCTCCTCGCGGTCCTGTGGGGTGACGCGCTCCGCCGGTTCGACCGCGGCGAATCGGCCCGCCGACTCCTCATCACTCTCGGCGTATTGACAGTGTTGTGGGTCAATCTGCACGGCGGCTATCTCGCCGGCTTCATTACGCTGGGCATCTACTGGTTCGGCACGATCATCGAATTATTACTGGCCCGGACGGACCGCACCCGCCGGGGCGCCGCGCGACGGAAACTCAACGTGTTGACGGGCGCTGCCGTGCTCGTCGGGGTGGTTTCGCTGCTCAATCCAAACGGCTACAAACTCCACGTCCATAATCTTCATTTCCTCCGCTCGGATTACCTCACAAGCTGGCTGGCGGAATACGCCTCTTCCAATTTTCACGAAATGGATTCGCGCGGGTTCCTGGCCTGGCTGGCGGTCACCTTTCTGACACTGGCGGTGGTGCGGCCACGGCTGTCGCCAACGGCGGGACTACTGTTGATCGTCTGGACATACCTGGGGCTGTACGCGGCCCGCAACATCCCGTTGCTGGTGATTTTTGTGGCGCCGATTCTCGCCACCGCGCTCGCCGACGCCTCCCCGTCATGGGTACAGCGGTTGTCGGATCGGCTGCGCGAGACATATATGATGTCGCGCGGTTGGTTGCTCGTCGGGGTGGCCGCGCTCGTGGCCATTGCGGTGGTGCCACGCCCGACGGAGATGCCGCCAAAGAAGTGGCCCGTGGCGGCGGTCGAGTATATCCAGCAACATCCCGAACAATTCCGGGGCAACATGCTCAACCACTACGTCTGGGGCGGGTATTTGCTGTACGCGCTGCCGGAACACCGAGTGTTTGTGGACGGCCGCACGGACTTCTATGGGGAATCATTGATCCGTCAATACAACGATACCTCCGCGCTGCAAACGAACTGGTTACAGGCAATCGAGCAATACCACGTGAGCTGGACGTTGCTGCCCACCGAGCATCGCCTGAACCTCGCGCTCGCATTGCTGCCGAACTGGCAATGTGTTTACTCCAACGAAGTGGCGACCATTTTCCGCAAAAAACCGTGAAAGACGTTGCGCCCCACATTGACACCCGCGCGCATTGGTGGCTTCCGTCGCTGAGCGCGATGATCTGGATCACGCTCTTTCTCGGATTGAACCTGACCAGTGCCCGCATCGTCCTCATCAGCGCCGACAGCGACGCCGCCTGGCACCGGCGGTTTGGCGACTGGATGATCGAACACCACGCCATCGTGCGCTCCGACGATTTCCTGCACACCCAACACGGGACCGTAATAACGCGGGACTGGCTAAGCGAGGTCATTTACGCCGCGGCTGCCCGTGTGTTCGGCTGGGGCGGGTTCGCCCTGATTGCCGCCACGCTCATCGCGACAATCTTTTGGCTGCTTCATCACCAATTGCTGGCCGAAGGCTGCGACGTTATCCTCGCCACAACCCTGGTTCTTGCCGCAATGCTGGCGTGTTGTCTGCAGTGGCTGGCGCGGGCATTCTTGTTCACGCATCTGTTGACCCTGGTGTTTGCGTGGCAGCTGCGCTGGTTCCAACAGGGACGCGTGTCGGCGTGGCGACTCTTCCTGCTGCTGCCGTTACTG
>JBGOTY010000189.1:0-6914 GCA_041476745.1 Verrucomicrobiia bacterium
CCTTGTTGGTCGTGGACCCGCCGGTGCATTGCACGGTGAAACTCGCCGTGGTCGCCGTGGTGGGTGTGCCACTGAGCACGCCCCCGCCGCTCAACGTCAAACCGGCCGGCAAACTGCCCGTGATGATTGACCACGTGTACGGCGTCGTGCCGCCGGTGGCTGTGAACGTCTGGCTGTAGGCCACGCCCACGGTCGCCGCCGGCAAGGGTGAGGCGGTGGTGATCGTCAGCGCCGCCGCCTGGTTTACGGTGAAGGTTTGCCCGGCGATGGTCAGCGTGCCGGTGCGGGGGCTAGTGCCGGTGTTGGCTTGCCACGAATAACTGGCCAGGCCGCTGCCTCTGCCACTTCCCGTAACGGTGAGCCAAGAAGAGGCATTGCTGGAGGCCGTCCACGAGCAGTGATTGGCGCTGGTGGTGACGTTGACGCTACTGCTACCAGCGGCAGCACTGACGGAGGCACTGGACGCTGTCAATGTGTATGTGCACGGCCCCGCCCAAGTATTGCCGGCAATCAGGAGGGGTGCGATGCCAAGCAAAAGTAGCTTGCGAATCTGGCGGCCACTGGTGCTACCACTACGGACGGTTTGTTTGAATTCATTGGCGTTACGACTAGTGTTCATTTGCATCTTGTCTTCCTGCGCGTCACGGCGCAATCCCTGTGTTTCCAGTCTACTTGCGCGTCATGGCGCAATCCCTATGCTTCTAGTGTTGGTCAAATGGCTGTTGCAGACCGCGTGCCCGGGCTCAAATAGGCCCGTTTTGCGTTCATTTGTGAGGATTCCCTCTCGCCCATGAACGAATCGATAGTTGACTGCGAATCCCTAACGCTCGCGCAACCCCTTGGGCTGGGTTTGCTGCCGAGGATTTGTGAGAGCGTGCTGAGCAAGAACGGCACATCAAAGGGTTTTTCCAGCAGCGCTTGCAAGCGGGCCGCGAGGGCCAGCGAATGTTGATCGCCGCGCGCCGTCATTCCGATCGCGGACATGGAAGGATTCTTTGCGGTTAGGAACCGAATTGTTTGCCATCGGTGTTGGTCCGGCCGATCCAAATCGAATAACGCCGCGTCGATTGGGGTCGAGGAACCCTTCTGCAGCGCCTCCTGACTGTCGGCAGCCGCGACGACGTCGTAGTTTTCAAGCGTCAAAGCGCGGACCAAGGCCTGGCGCACTTGAGTGTCATCTTCGACGATCAGAACTCGACTTTTTTGGCAAACGGACTTCATTATCCTCTTGATTTGCTTGGCACGCTGGGATTGAATTTGCTGACAATTCACTTTGCCCGTAGCCACCTTGCTACGCGCGCCACGCACCGAGTACGCTATGCTCGTCGCGTGCCAAAGAGTCGCTGAAAGTATGAACATGTGAATCACGCTGTTTGCGAGGCAGTTATGAAATATCCACAGCTCCGTTCTTGTCCTGAGAGGTGGCCAGCGGCTGACCTTGATGAACAGCTTCTGGTCACTGAGTCTCGCCACGCGTGGCGGCCTCACCTGCTTCCCGTGGGGGATTTCGTATCACAAGATGATATACCTTGCAAGCCTTATTTTTCAAGGGATACATGGTTACCACGTCTCGATTGTCCCGGGATGAGACGGATGGTTGCCAGCATGATTGTTGCCGATGCCTGAATCTTGGCCTACGTTCTAATTACAATGCAATGAAATCAATTCATCTAAACGGTAACCGTCTGCAGTGACTCCATGGGCCAAATTTCGTCTAGTCTGCTATGTGGTCGTCGCGGCCGCCATCACCGTGGCAGTCGCTTGGAGCGGATGGAGCATATATCAAGCTTCCAGGGCGATGGGGAAAATAGATAGCATCCATTTGGAGCAGCCAGAGAGGATGCTGGCCACTTATTCTGCGATCGACAGTAATGTTCCAGCGGCAGTGATTCAGTTGAACCGGTCGCTGTTGCGCGCGGCAATGAGCGATGCTCAGGTCGAATGGGAGCAGTTTGAAAAGACTGGCAAGAACTTGCAGGATTTCCTTCGCACGCAAAAATCCCTCGCGCCCGCCGGTAAGACGCTCCTTGAACGGCCGTTTTCTTTCATTGCTGGAGTCGCTTCCTGGCTCGACCAAATGGACCAAACCTTGAGCAGTTCACTGGCTATTGCAAAGCAGTTGCGTGACTCTCCAGCCGGTCAGCTCGACCTGAGGCTACAACTCTTCGAGCAGGCGCAGACGGAACTAGTGAAGCTATTGGCCCTCGCCAACAGCGCCCGGGCGGAGGGCGAAGCAATTGGAGTTTTCTCAGAAGGGTCTCGGAAGTGGTCGCTGGGTTGGCAGCATTTGGTGCTGGTGGCCGTGATCAGCGAAGCGGTGGTTTGCGTCTGGCTAATCATCTTCGTCTCCCGGCTCGTGGCCGTCAAATTGAAACTCTGGACGAGCGCCGGGACGCTGCAAGCGACGCGCTCTCAACTCTTCGAAACCACGGAGCGCCTGAAGGAAAGCAACTTCGAGGTGGAACGGCAAGAGAAGCTCGCCCAAAAAGGCCGGCATGCGGCGGAATTGGCCCATGAGCTTCACAATCCGCTAACCGCCATTAACCTGCGCCTGTACGCCCTCCAAAAGACGCTTTCCAAAGGAACCGGCGAAAACGAGGATGCGGCGGTAATCCGCAAGGAGATTCGGCGTCTCAATGCGATCCTCGAAGATTTTCTGCAACTCGATGATGTGCCGGAACCCAGCTTTGCCCCAATGTCTGCCGACGGCGCACTTCGGGAGGTTCGCGATCTTCTCGGGCTCCAGCTTGCGGAAAGTGGGATCGAATTGAAGGTGGACACGGTGGAGGATGTGCGGTTCCGCGCCGACCCGCACCAACTTCAAGGGTGCTCATCAACTTGATCCAGAATGCGGCCGAAAGCATCCGCCATGGCGGGACCGTTACCTTGCGCGCCCGTCGCGGCACGGAAATGTTGCGCCGCCGCCAAACTGAGGTGGTCACTATCGAGATCGAGGACACGGGGACCGGTATCCCCGAGGAAATTCAAAGCCGCCTGTTTGACGCTTTCTTTACTACCAAAAAGAAAGGAACGGGCCTGGGCCTCTCAATCTCCGAGCGAATCGTCGGAAAGCACGGCGGCGTGTTGGATTTCGATACAAAAATCGATCACGGTACCACATTTCGAATCGTGCTTCCCGTGGAGCAGCAGTCATGACAACCCCACGACCGACCATTTTGATTATCGACGACGAGGTGGTGTTGACGAACTTCTTGAAGGGGGAACTCGAGCGCGAGGGCTACACCGTAATGACTGAGGCAAGTACCGATGCGGGGATTGCCAGTGCCACGAGGGGCATGGTCGACGTTGTGGTTACGGACTTGCATTTCGCCCCTGAGAATTACGAATCAAGGGAGGGCTTTCAGTTCATCCGCGAAGTGCACAGCGCCAAGCCAGATTTGCCCGTGATTCTCATGACGAGTGACAAAGCCACCGAGCATGCCATTGAGGCCATCAAGCTCGGCGCCTTTGACTACATCGCCAAGCCGCCGGACCCGCGTGAAATGCTGCCTGACTTGCTGGACCTCATCAACGAGGCGATCAACGCCAGCCGCCCGCTCATGGAGCCGCAAGAGCTTGGCGGGGAGGCACCGGCAAAGGACACCATCATCGGCACCAGCCGCGAGATTCGGGAGGTTTGCAAGGAGATTGGGCGAGACGCCCCTACGGCTGTCACAGTTCTTATCCTCGGTGAAACAGGTACGGGCAAGGAACTGGTTGCTCGCGCGATTCACCGCCACAGCGAACGGTTGGGTAAGCCTTTCATTACAGTCAATTGCGCGGCCATAGCGGAAACCCTGATCGAAAGCGAATTGTTCGGCCACGTGCGCGGAGCGTTCACCGGCGCGGATCATGATCGCGTCGGCCGGTTCGAGCTGGCCCAGCGTGGCACTCTGTTTCTCGACGAAATCGGTGACATGAGTTCTCAGACGCAGGCAAAGCTGCTCCGGGTGCTACAAGAAAAGGTTATCCAGCGCGTGGGTGGTAACCAGGACATCCCCGTGGATGTCCGCGTCATTGCCGCGACACACCACGATCTCGAACGTGAAATCCGCGAGAACAGGTTCCGCAGAGACTTGTACTATCGCTTGAACAAGGCGGTCATCAAGTTGCCCCCCTTGCGTGAACGTACAAAGGATATCCCGGAGCTGGTGCGATTCTTCATCAAGCGTCACGCTGGGGAGCTTCACTTGGTAGCCCCATCAATCTCGGAAGACGCGTTTCACTCTCTTCAGGAACAACCCTGGCCGGGCAACGTCCGCGAATTGGAAAATGTCGTATGCAAAGCGCTGCTACTGGCGCGCGGTCGCGCCATCACTCATGAAACCATCCTCAACGCGCTCGGCAAAACCGATGTGCCTCGTCCGATCCCCGGGCAGACGCTCGCGGGCCATATCTCGGAGCTTCTCGACCGAGCCATATCGGGGCAGCTTGAGAACGCCGAGGCCGCTCTCACTTGGGACACCGAATACGAGCTCTACAAGCAGGCTCTCCACCGCGCGAACGACAACCAGGCCAAGGCGGCCAGATGGTTGGGCGTGTCAAGGACCACCATGCGCCAAAAACTAAAGCTCTACGGCCTGCGGGCGGCGCCAGACAACTCATCCACGTAACATAAATGCGGTTGGCGAGCCGAGATCAAACCGCCGCCGAGGCATGTTCGCAGTGTGGGAGCGGCAGGATTCCCAGTCGGGTCACTTGTGTGACCAAGCAATCGAAGGCGTGTTTTCGCGGCGGGGAAGTTGTGGAAAGGAGAGGAGGGGACTTCGAGCCGGTATTGGTGGAAACACGAACAATCTTGCCTCCCACGCGAAACCTTGCGAATATTCCGCCTTGCGGATATACGTTTGTTGGCTTGTAACGGAAGAGATAGTGAGAAAACTTTGTCCCCTGTGATTTCGATGGGGAGGGCGGGTTTGCCTTGGTTTTTGGCGTCGCTTTTATCGGCGATCTCTTTGTTTCGGAGTTTGGCCGTGGCTCGTATGACACCCAGACTGTGACAACTGTCGATCCAAGACGGCGTCCGCTCTTAAAATCGTTATAGCTACCTGGCACAACCAGATGTTGGAGAGGTACCGAAGTGGCCAAACGGGGCAGACTGTAAATCTGCTGGCTTACGCCTTCGGTGGTTCGAATCCACCCCTCTCCACCATTTTTTCCGCTCCCGCCGCCAAAGGCTGGTTGAAAAAACCTCCCGTTTAAGCCAGAGTGAAGTATGCGATTCGCCTCAGCACTGACAACCAAGACGGATTGGGCAGAAGCCGCGGAGGACCTGGGCCGCCAGGTCGCCGCGCAACTCGGTCCCGCCAAGACCGAACTCGCGGTGATGTTCGCCCACCCGAAGTTTGTGCCCCAAATCGATGGCCTTGTTCAGTCGGCACAGAAGGCGGTGGGGGCCCGGCATTTGATTGGCTGTACCGGGGCGGGAATCATCGGGGTCGATCAGGAGGTTGAACAGCAACCGGCCATTTCCCTCCTGGTCGGGGAATTGCCCGGCGTCGAGTTCGCGCCCTTCCATCTGACCGAGAAGGATCTCGAGGAATCGACCGGTCCGGCCTTCTGGCATTTCCAGATTGAACTCGAACCCGACGCGTCACCCCAATTCCTCGTGTTCATCGACCCGTTCACAACGCATGCGGTCCAGCTTGTCGACGCGTTAACGGACGCCTATCCGCAGGCGCCGATCGTGGGCGGCCTGGCCAGCGGGGCACGTCAAGCCGGCGAGAATCGGCTGTTTCTCGATGGCAAGATTTACGACGATGGTGCCGTGGGCGTCGGCCTGACCGGCCAGATCGCGTTGCGCACGGTCGTCTCGCAGGGCTGTCGACCGATTGGCGAACCCTTGGTGGTGACTCGCGCGGAAAAGAACGTGGTGTTCGAGCTTGGCGGACGACCGCCGATGAAGATTTTGCAGGAAATGCTGCCGCAATTGCCCGCGAAGGACCGCCAATTGGCGCGCTCGGGCTTGTTGTTCCTGGGTCGCGTGATCAACGAATACCAAGAGGAGCACGGTCGCGGCGATTTCCTGATTCGCAACCTCATCGAGAGCGATCGCGAGTCGGGCGCCCTGGCCGTGGCCGATTTGATGCGGACGGGGCAGACCGTGCAGTTTCAAGTGCGGGATGGCGAAACGGCGGACGAGGATTTGCGGCATTTGCTGCAGCAGGAGCAGCGCTCGCTGCTGGGGAAACCGGCCCGCGCCGCCCTCCTCTTCACCTGCCTCGGACGCGGCGAAGGGATGTATGGCTCGGCCCATCACGACATCCGGGCGGTCCAGGAAAGCCTCGGACCTCTGCCGGTCGCGGGGTTCTTCTGCAACGGTGAAATCGGCCCGGTCGGCCAGCGGGCCTTCGTCCACGGTTTCACCAGCGTGCTCGGTCTCTTCACGGAACCGGCAGCGTAACGTTCCATCGGTCCCGTAAACCGGGATCAAACCGCCTGTGCCAAAGCTCCCGCCACAGCCTTGACCAACTTCTTGTGGTCGATCGGGGTGGGGAAATAGTCGACAACGCCCTCGCTCAAGGCCTGCGCGTATCCATTCCAGTCTCCGTCGCGCGTGACCACGAGCATGGGCAGGTCTTTGTGGCTCAATCGCGCCGCATGCACCAACTCCATCCCGCAACGGCCACGCATCGCCTCCTGGATGATGACGAAATTGTATTGGCTCGCCCACTCTTCCACCGTGCTGAAAGCGCGCTCGGGATCGCTGATGGTGGTGACGGAATAGCCCTGGGCATGCAGAACATCCCGGACAGCTTGCTGGTCCTTCGGACAGTCTTCGATTAAGAGAACAGCGCCTCGCTTTACCATACTCCTCCTCTCTCCCCAACGACTCGCCTCTTCAAGTTAGAACCAAATCAAACGAAGTCAAACGCAATCACAGAGATTCCGAATTTGACCGACATCGAGTCACC
>JBGOTY010000190.1:0-6884 GCA_041476745.1 Verrucomicrobiia bacterium
AATGTCGTCACCATCGGCCTCATCCAGATGCGCTGCACGTCGCAGCCGCAGGCAAATCTGCGGAAGGGACTCGCCCTCGTCGAGAAGGCCGCCGGGCGCGGCGCCCAGATAATTTGTCTCCCGGAGCTCTTTCGTTCGCTCTACTTCTGTCAAACGGAAGATCATCGCCAGTTCGCGCTGGCCGAACCGATCCCCGGTCCGACGACCACGGCGCTCGCGAAAGCCGCGCGCCAACACCGCGTCACCATCGTGGGCTCGATCTTCGAGAAACGCTCGGCGGGCGTTTACCATAACACCGCCGTCATCCTCGACGCCCAGGGGAAGCTCGTGGGCAAGTATCGTAAAATGCACATTCCCGATGATCCCCTGTATTACGAGAAATTTTATTTCGCGCCAGGCGATCTCGGTTTCCAATCGTTCGCGACGAAGCACGCCAACATCGGCACGCTCATTTGCTGGGACCAGTGGTATCCAGAAGGCGCACGGCTTACCGCGCTGAAAGGCGCGCAAATCCTTTTCTACCCGACGGCCATCGGTTGGCACCGGAAGGAGAAAAAACAGTTTGGAAAGAAACAGTATGAAGCATGGGTCACAATCCAGCGTTCCCACGCCATCGCCAATGGCGTGTTCGTGGCTGCGCCCAACCGCATCGGACTGGAAGGCACGGTGCAGTTCTGGGGCGGCTCGTTCGTTTGCGACCCATTCGGCGAGGTGATCGCCGAAGCGGGCCACGACCAGGAGGAAGTGCTCGTCACGAAATGCGACCTCCGCAAAGTTGAGGAAACGCGCCAACATTGGCCGTTCCTCCGGGATCGCCGGATCGACGCGTATGGCGGTATCACCCAGCGCCTGCTCGACTGATGGCCACGAAAACTCCACGCGAACTCGGCTACCGCATGCCCGCTGAGTGGCAGCCGCACGCGGCAACCTGGCTGAGTTGGCCGCGGCCCGACGGCATCAGTTTTCCCGACCGCTACCCGGAGGCGCTCCCGACGCTGGGCGAAATGGTCCGAACACTGGCGCCCCACGAGCGTATCGACATCAATGTTCGCGATGAGGGAGTCGAAGCCATTGCACGCAAGGCCATCGGTAACGCCGGAAACGTCTTCTACCATCACATTCCCTCGTATGAACCGTGGTGCCGCGACCACGGGCCCATTTTCGTGAAGCGCGGTCATGAGCTTGCCATCGTGGACTGGGACTACAATGCGTGGGGTAGCAAATATCCACCTTACGACGACGACGATGCGGTGCCACGACGCGTCGCCGAGTCATTGGGTTTGCCCGTCTTCAACCCTGGCATCGTAATGGAGGGCGGCGCACTCGACATCAATGGCGCGGGAACATTGCTGACCACCGAGTCCTGCTTGCTCAATCCAAATCGCAACCCGCATCTCAACCAGCAACAAATCGAACAGCATCTTCGCGAGCATCTCGGCGTCACCAACATCCAGTGGCTTGGCGACGGAATCGCCGGCGATGACACGGACGGGCATGTCGACGATCTTGCGCGGTTCGTAAACCCGACCACGGTTGTCACCGTCGTCGAGCAGGATCCACAAGACGACAACTACTGGCCGTTGCAGGAGAATCGGAAACGGCTCCAGGCGATGCGCGACCAGGATGGAAACCCTTTGCAGGTCGTCGAGCTGCCGATGCCGGGTGTGATCGAGTACGATGGCCAGCGATTGCCGGCAAGCTACGCGAATTTCTATATCGCGAATGGTGTGGTTTTGTTGCCAACCTATCGCCATCAGAAAACCGACGCGATCGCAATGGAGACGCTACAGAAGCTCTTTGTGGATCGACGCGTCGTGGGTATCGACAGCACAATCCTGATTTGGGGTCTTGGGTCTTTCCACTGCCTGACGCAGCAACAGCCTGCAATCTAAGCGATCGGTTCCGGAACTACGGTCCAAATCCGTCATTGACGGTTGAAACCATGTTGTTCGTCTTGCCGCCGATGCTTTGCAGAATAACTACTGCGATAATCGAGACGAGAAAGAGAAGGACAGCGTACTCCGTCAGACTCGCGCCTGACTTCGTCTTCAGTTTTCTGAGCAACTTCTGTGGTCTTCTGTTCATTTTCATTGATCCCACATCATAACTCTTCCGGTAAGCGTGTTAATTATACAGCCTTCCTCGAAAATTGCCAATAAATTCGATTTATTTGTGTGAAAGCGACTCTTCGAAATAGTAACGGCAATTCCATCCTAATGGTTTGGTGCCCAATATGTTGCCATCGTTTTTAACAAAGGAAAGGTTACCACCGATGGCAAGGAATGTCATGTGCGTGACGCCATTTTCCAGAGCCCCTGCCATCGTGAATCGCTGACGGGCATCACGCTGAGCCGCCCCATCCGAACCAGCTCAAAATCCTGAAACCCTCGTGTAGCCTTGATTTCGGCTAGCGTGACCGGCCGTGGCAATCGCTCCCGCGGTTTCAGATCAACGACGGCCAGTTTCGGGTCATTCTCCTTCGGATCGGGATATGGATCGCCTGCCACCTCGGCAATCCCGACGATTTGTTTCTCGTCGCCGGTGTGGTAGATGAACGCCAGGTCGCCGCGCTTCATCGATCGCAGATGTTTCAGGGCCAAAGCGTTCGCGACGCCATCCCACACCGCGCGCTTCTCGCGCTCCAAATCAGCAAACGAATACGTGCTTGGCTCCGTCTTCAACAACCAATAGTTCGGCATGGCTTGTCATCTCCCATCGTGATATTGGCCTGCTACTCTAGGACTCCAACGCGACCCCAAGGCCAGTAGATTCTTGTCACGCCCCCGACGATGTTGCGCTTGGGCAGCGGCCCCCAGAAACGACTGTCGAGGCTGGCCGCCGAATTGTCTGCCAATACGAAATACTCGTCCTCCCCAAGTTGAACGGAATCCGTCTCAACCTGAAGGTATTTCGCAGGCGGAAATGTCCTGGGCAGCAAATAGCCAGAATAGCCCCTCTCTCGATGCTGAATTGTCTCTAGAATTGGCGGTGTGGTCACGCGTTGCCCGTTGATGTACAGAAACGGCGGCTGGATGCTCACGCGTTCGCCCGGTAATCCAACGATCCGTTTCACGTTGTACTTCGCTTGCGAAGATTCGCCCATGGTTGGGAGGTTGTCGGTGCGAAATACGATAATATCACCACGGCGCGGCGCTTGAATTCTGTAGGTCAGCTTGTCCACAAAAATGTGGTCGCCCGGGCGCGTCAGTCCGGAACGGAGTTTCTCGATGCCATGCAACGTTGGTTCCATCCCTGCCGTTGGAATCTTGAAAGGATGAATGAGGAATGTCCTAATTCCCAAGACCAGAAGCAGGACGACGAGCACGTGGGCCACCCACGTCCAAGCGAAGACTCGAACCCCATTCATTTCAATATGCCCCTGTTGACGATGCCATCGCAAGACACGCCACGCTGACCATATTTGCAGCACGTAGAAGGCGATGAGTCGGAGTTCCTCTGGCAGAACCCCGGTGCCAAGTAAAACCACGATGAAGAGTATTCCACGGATTCTCTCACCAACGTAGAACTGCCCCAAGCCGGGAAAGAAACACGAAAGCAAGACCCCTATCCAAGGTTTGTTGGCGGTTGCGTTCTCAGGGTCCCGCGCTACCCGGTAGGTGTGGATGAGCATGCAAATCCACAGCAACGACATTAGCCCGGCCAAATAGAAGGCCGTAGCCAAACCGGCGAATCGGGGCGACGCGGCGGCCCAAAAGACAAGGGCCATACCGATCACCATCGCGGCAAACCACAGTATGCCACTGACGATCCGCCCGGTGATAATCTGACCGAGACCAGGGACGAGATAGGAGGCAACCACCACGCCCCACCGCGGCAAAGACAATCGCCTGGCAACTGGTTCAGCCACGCTCGAAGGATAGCGTGTCAGCCTTCTTCTTGTCCACATCCACCTTGATCTTGTCGCCTTCCTTGAATCTGCCGGAAAGGATCTCCAGCGAAAGGGCATCCAGAATCCTCCTCTGGATGACGCGCTTCAGTGGGCGGGCGCCAAAAACCGGATCGTAACCCTCGCGCGCAATCAACTCCTTCGCCGCGTCACTAACCTGGAGCGTCATGTTCTGGTCGGCGAGCCGGTTCTGGACGCGCATGAGTTGGATCTCCACAATCCGCTCGATGTTCTCTTTCGTCAACTCATGAAACAGCACAATCTCGTCCACGCGGTTGAGGAATTCAGGGCGGAAATGGGCCCGCAAATCATCCATGACTTGTTGCCGCACCGACTCGCGATCCGATCGCCCTTCCGCGAAGTACCGCGAGCCGAGGTTGCTGGTCATGATGATAACTGTATTCTTGAAGTCCACAATCCGACCCTGTCCATCTGTCAGTCGTCCGTCATCGAGAACCTGCAGCATCACGTTGAACACGTCATGGTGCGCCTTTTCAATCTCGTCGAAGAGCACCACGGAGTAGGGCCGGCGTCGCACCGCTTCGGTCAATTGACCGCCTTCTTCATAGCCGACGTAGCCCGGTGGCGCGCCGATAAGCCGCGCAACCGTGTGCCTCTCCTGGTACTCACTCATATCAATGCGCACCATGGCATTTTCGTCGTCGAAGAGAAACTCCGCCAATGCACGGGCCAACTCCGTTTTGCCCACGCCGGTTGGCCCAAGGAAAATGAACGAGCCGACAGGCCGATGGGGATCCTGCAGCCCGCTGCGCGCGCGGCGGACGGCATTCGACACAGCGACAATCGCATCGTCCTGGCCGACCACTCGCAGCCGCAGGCGCTCTTCCATGCTCACCAGCTTCTCGCGCTCGCCTTCGACCAATCGTGAAACCGGAATGCCCGTCCACGTCGCCACGACCTCGGCAATGTCGTTCTCCGTGACCTCTTCGGTCAGCATCTTTGAATTCTTCTGGAGCTTCGCCAACTTGGCGTCGGCCGCCTCCAGTTTCTTCTCCAACTCCGGCAGCCGCCCATATTGGATCTCGCTGGCCTTTCCCAGGTTCCCTTCGCGTTTCGCCTGCTCGGTCTGTTCCTCCGACATCTCAAGGGCCGACTTCAGGTTGCGAATCTCATCGACCACGCCCTTCTCATTCTGCCACTGCGTTTTCAGTTTCTTGCCCTGCTCCTGCAGATCGGCGAGGTCTTTTTCCAGCTTCTGCAAGCGCTCCTTGCTGGCCTTGTCACTCTCCTTCTTCAAGGCTGTGCGTTCGATCTCCAACTGCATTACGCGGCGCTCAATCTGGTCGATCTCGGCCGGCAGCGAATCCAACTCGATCCGCAACCGCGAGGCCGCCTCATCTATCAAGTCAATCGCCTTGTCGGGTAGGTAGCGATCCGCAATGTAGCGTTGCGAGAGCACCGCGGCGCTCACGAGTGCGCTGTCCTGGATGCGCACCCCGTGGTGCACCTCGTAGCGCTCCTTCAACCCGCGCAGAATCGCAATCGTGTCTTCCACCGACGGTTCACCCACGAAAACCGGCTGGAACCGCCGCTCCAGCGCCGGATCTTTCTCGATATGCTTGCGGTACTCGTCCAGGGTCGTTGCGCCGATCGTGTGCAGTTCGCCACGAGCAAGCGACGGCTTGAGCATGTTGGCCGCGTCCACGGGTGCGCCCTCGGCCTTGCCCGCGCCGACAATGGTGTGCAACTCGTCGATGAACAGGATGATCTTGCCTTCGCTTGCGATGACTTCCTTCAGGAACGCCTTTAGCCGATCTTCAAACTCGCCGCGGTATTTCGCACCCGCGAGCATCGAGCCAATGTCCATCGCGATGAGCCGCTTCCCCTTGAGACCCTCCGGTACGTCGCCGCTGATGATCCGCCGCGCCAGGCCCTCCGCAATGGCCGTCTTGCCAACGCCGGGGTCGCCGATGAGTACCGGGTTGTTCTTGGTTCGCCGGGAGAGCACTTGCATGACACGACGAATCTCGGCGTCGCGACCGATAACGGGGTCAAGCTTGCCCAAGCGGGCTTCCTCGGTCAGGTCGCGCCCGTACTTTGTGAGTGCCTGGTATTTGTCTTCCGGATTCTGATCGGTGACTTGCGTACTACCCCGGACTTCGCGCAGCGCTTTTAGAATGGCCGCGGTGGTCACACCGTGGGGTTTGAGAAGATTCGTCGTCTCGGCGATGCCGAGCAGGATGTGCTCCGTGCTGACGAACTGGTCCTTGAGTTTGTCGGCCTGCGCGAAAGCAGCATCGAGCGCTGTGCGCAGTGCCTTGCTGAGATAAACCTGGGTTGAATCAATACCGTGCACTTGCGGGCGCCGGTTCAACGGATCGTCCAATGCGCGGAGGATCGTATCGGGGTTCGCGCCGAGTTTATCAAGCAACGGACGCACGAATCCGTCAGACTGTTCGATAAGCGCGGAGAGCATATGCTCGCAGTCAACCTCCTGATGGTTGAGCTTCTGCGCCATCTCCTGCGCGGATTGCAAAGCCTCCTGGGCCTTGATGGTAAGTTTATCGAAGCGAATCATAGGTCGAAATCACCTTAGCATCCGGGGTGCCGGAATGCAAAATGTGCCACCGGCACAGGTTTTCGAGAAGTGCACTGGCGCACACTGTCCCAACCGGCAACGGGTGTCACAGTCCGGCCTGCCAGGTTGACACACTAGGAAGTGGTGGTCAGGCGCGCGCGCAGTTCAGCGAGTTGTTGCTCCAGCTCGTGGACCTTGGCGAGCGTTTCAGGAAGACGTTGGACAGCGGCATTGACGCGCTTGAATTCCTTGTGGGGTACGGCGGGCGCCCCCAGCACCATCGCGCCGGCGGGCACATCCTTCGTAACGCCGGCTTGCGCCATGATGATGCTCCGGTCACCGATGGTGAGATGCCCTGCGACGCCAACCTGGCCCGCAATGGTTACCTGGTTGCCGATGATGCTGCTGCCGGCGATCCCCACCAGCGCGCAGATGATG
>JBGOTY010000191.1:0-6828 GCA_041476745.1 Verrucomicrobiia bacterium
GGATGGGCGGCCATGAAGGTTTCGATTTTGACTTGCGCGTGCGTTGAGTGGTGTTCATCGGCGATACTTTTCTGCCGCCAATATTGCCACTTATTGCCACTCAGCACTAGCACAAAGTTGTAACTCATTCGCGCCCATAGCTCAATTGGATAGAGCGTTGGTCTACGGAACCAAAGGTTGCAGGTTCAACTCCTGCTGGGCGCGCCATTCATTTCCCTGATAAAATGGACGGGCTGTTACCTACACGCCGGCGCGAGCGCTGGAAGATCCCGGTTTACAGCCAATCCCTACTTTCCTTGCAGCTTGATAACGGCTGCCGAAGCGGCCGGCACCGTTACGGTGATCGAGCCGTCCTTGGCGGCCGCCGGCAATCGCGACCACTTTCCATTCCAAGTGCCGTCTTCCTTTATTTGCGCGTCGCCTATCGTAATGCCCGTAATGGTTGTTAGATCGCCCTGAGGAGCCGACATGAAGATCGCTTCCGCCGGCGCCGAGGGCATTCCCGCATTGATGGTCAGTTTTGCCGCGCGTCCCGTTGTGCCGTATTCCTTGTTGAGAACGGTGATGCAAAGCGTCTGGTCGGAATCCAGCGTGCCGTAAGCCGCCAGATTGAGGTTGTCGGTGTTGGAAGCAACGCTCACGGGCACCAATCGGCCCTGGCTGCCCAGATTGAACAGCTTCATTCCATACCCGGGTGGCAAGACCGTAAGGCCATTCGATGATGATGTGAACGCGGTATAAACATTCGGCCGTTCCGGTCCGGGCAACCCCCGCCTGACTTTCTCGCCGGTGTGGAAATTAATTCCCAGCGCATCGTGGGAAGCCCACCAATACAAATAATCAATAATCCATAGCGATGCCGTAAAGGTATCACTCACGCCGACGGCGCCGCCGCGGCTGTAACTGTTGGCTTCTTCGAGACGAAACCCGATGCCCCTGGCTTTGACGGTGGGCACAAAAACGTCGTGAAACTTCTGATACACCTGGTACATGTCTGGCGATAACAGGCGTTGGCGCCCTTCGGCTGCCAGTGCCGCATTGGTCACCACCTCACCATTTTTTCGAGGATAATCGTGCTGGGTCACGTATGCCAGATGGTCCCAGCCGCCCATGTCGCTGGCAAAAGACCTGGACCATTCCACACCTTGCGGCGTGGTGCTCGGCCCGCAGAATTTTGCCTCCGGCGCATATTCCGGCGAAAGGATGGCGGCGGTGAATTTTTTCCATTCTTCCAGATACGCAGGATATTTCCACGGCTTGTCCGGCTCATTGCCGACCGTCAGGCAGGAGACATACGGTTGATAATTGTCCAGGACGTATTTCGCAATTTCGGCCGCGGCGGGGGGCGTGTTGCTCTCCATCCGCACGGTGTAGATCACTTTGACGCCGGCGGCTTTGGCAAAAGCAAACAGACTGTCAATATCCGGCCGGTCTGGAATGGGAACGGTTGTCCTTTCCGCCGTGTTGCCGCCGACGCGCAGATGTTTTATTCCCAACGTGTGAAAG
The DNA here is from genome assembly GCA_041476745.1 of Verrucomicrobiia bacterium. GTDB lineage: Bacteria > Verrucomicrobiota > Verrucomicrobiia > Palsa-1439 > Palsa-1439 > Palsa-1439. Next base: position 1,507 of record JBGOTY010000191.1, read on the forward strand.
ACGCCGAGCAGCGGTTTGTTGTCCGGGCGAAAATAATGTTTGCCCGTGGTCGCGTTGGTGAGAACCAGCTTGAGTTCGTAACTCAGCCCGCAGAAATCGGGAGGCATGGTTCTTCCCGGCTTGCTGATGTCGGCCCGCAAAGTCACCGGTGATTGCGCAGACAGATTTGGGATTGGAAGACAAGAGGCGGTGAGGAAAAGGGACACCACAATTCTGCCAAGCAGAGAGTGCACCTTGAAGCGAGCGTCTCCCCGCCCGGATTGGAGCTTCTCATCCATTGACGGCTGTTTCATGGTTTCGGGGGTCCAACCACTGATATGGAATGGAATTTCTAGCAAGAAAATCCCTGATGCCAAGCAAATCTTAATGCGTCTTGGATGAAAAGCCAACGTGTGACAGCTTCATCTGCGGGAACCAAGGACTGTGTTTTTGCCGCGTTGGTCTGCGGAACCAAAGGTTGCCGGTTCAACTCCTGCCGGGCGCCACTTCCCCCTCCGAGATTTCACGCCCAGTGCAGTCGGGCTTGCACGAAGATAGCTTTTGTACATAATCATCACCCAGAAGATATGAAAGTCACCATTCCACGGGTCGGACCGTTCTTGTTCCTGCTGGTTTTCCTGCTTGGTGTCGGGACGGTCGGCTACTCGATTGCCAACGGCGCCAGGCGCCAGGCAATTCTCCTTCGCGAAGACACCCTCCGCAAGCTCACCTACAGCGCGGAACTGAATTCCTACCAGGCCGAAGGCTACACCCGCGGGCTCCTGGCCATCGAGGCCGACGACCCGCAGCGGCGCGAAGACTATCGAGCCGAAGGACGGAAATACCGGGACAAAATCGACGCGATCTTGAAGGACTACGAAGCCTCGATTTCTCCCGACCAGCCCAAGGTCCGCCGCGAGTTCGACAGTTTCGTGGCGCGACGGCAGGAGTATCACGACGTGGGCAAACAAGTGTTCGCCCTGCTGGAAGCCGGCCAAAAGGAAGACGCCCGGAAACTCGCCGACACGGCCCTCGTCGCCGCCTACCGCCAGTACACGGACGCCGGCGATGTCCTCTTCGACCAGGACGTTGCCGCAGGAAACGAGCGGGCCCGCGAAGTCGAGGCCGCCTGCACGAAAGCCCAACTCCTGACCGCCGTCATCTGCATCGTCGCGTTCCTCGTCGGCTACCGCCCCTCCTCTTCCTGATTCACACCGGCCGCGCGAAACATCTTCAGGGAACGCAGCCCGCCCTAAAACGGACCCAATTCGAGAGCGCGCAAGTTACGGCACGAGAAGGACGCGGTAGAAGCGTTGCGTCGCTACGCCGAAGACATTGGAGGCGGACAGGGAGCTACCGTTGGCGGTCAGGGTGCCGCCCACATTGCTCCAGTTGGTTGGGTTCATGCTGGCCGACGACTGCACTTGATACACCAACCCGGACATCGTGCTCCAGGTCAGTCCGATGGTGTTGTTGGTGCGCGTTACCGCCAGGAACTGCGGCTTGGGAAGCGGGGTCACGCTGATGTCGTCGAGCGCGAAAAAGGATGAGCCGTTGAGAAATCCAAACTGGAGGACGGTGCTGTTCCCGGTGGCGACCACCACATACTGAAAATACGTCCAATCATAGGCAGGCTGGTTGAACTGGTTGTAGATGGTGCTCCCGTTCCACGACACCAGGAATTCATTTGGTCTCGTGCCAAAACCGAGGTCGACATTTTCCCGCCAAAACGAGAGCAAGTACGGCTGTCCCGGCAACGTCGCCAGCGTTTGGGAAAGATCGCCGACCGAGCCGCTTTGGCTCAGTACCGCGGCAAAGTCTCCGTCGTACGGCGTGATGAAGAGCGACCCGTCGTCGATATAGCAGAAGCTTCCGGCGGGGTTGCCGGTGATGGTCCAGAATGAGAAATCGCCGGTTTCAAAGTCGCCATTCTGCACGAGCGGCTGCCCCACCTGCAGTGTGAACTGCCGGTTCAGGGAGCGGCCGCTGTTCAGGTCGCCAAACACCACGTTCCCCGAATAGATGCCCGCCGCAAGGGTCTTGGCCACGGCATTCAAACTCACGGCAACGGTATGCGTCGGTCCACCGGACGTCAGTGTGCCGCTGCTCGGCAACGCGCTGAGCCACGCTGGCGTATTGAGCACCGACCAACTCAGTGTGGTCGTTCCCGCATTGCTCAGGGCGTAGTTCTGTGAAGTTATGTTGAACGGGCCGCCGGCCGGGCCTGTAGCCGTGAAGCCCGTGACGGGCCTGATCCTCAGCGCGTCGAGGGGCCGGGAGAGGGCGTTGATCAGGTTGCTGCCCGTTGGCGTCCCCCAACCCGTGCACAGGTCGTAGCCGGGCACGGCGGTGAATTGGGTCTGGCTGCCGATCCATTCATTGTTGCCGGTCGTGGTGTCCTGGAAGTCAGAGGTATAATCCAGTTCGGTGCCGATGAGGTACACGGCTGGATTGATGAAGCCGACCGGGCTGTTGGTTGGGGCCTGTTGGTTGACCAGCGCGATAAACGCCGCCCACAACGGCGAGGCACAACTGGTGCCACCGATGCCACCGAGATCTCCGTAATCCGTGCCATTACCGGCGATGACGTCGACGTTGTCCGCGGTCAGCGCGACATCGGGAATGTTGCGCATGGTCGTCGATCCGCCGTTGCCGGACGTGGCAATGCCCTGCTGCCAGATTGGAATCGGGTAGGAGGTGCTGATTCCGCCACCGCTGCCGATACCGTCTGCCGTAGAGCCGAATTCCACACCCCAATTCCAGACGGTCTCCGATACCCACGGTCCCTCCGAACCCGTCGTCGTCAAGGTTGTCCCGCCGACGCTCGTGATGTACGGATCGTCAGCGGGGAAGTTGGTAGACGTCGAGTCGATAAATGCGTCGCTATCGCCTGAAGCTGCGAAGAACGACTGACCCTGCGACGCCATTTCCTGGAAGATCGCATCGGCGTTTGTATCGGGACCACCGCCCCAACCCCAGGAACAACTGAGTTGCCGGGCCAGATTGTCCGTGGCCATCCGGTTCAGGACGTCGTTCGGTATGCCGTTGGTGGGCGCTTCGTAGAGGATCACTTTGGAGAGTCCCGGGGCCATGGAAATCACCATCTCAATGTCCAGCGAGACTTCGATATTGCCGTTGGTATCGGTCGGAGTCCCGTCAAACCCATCGATGTAGATATTCGTCAGGGTAACGTTTGGCAGCAGGGCTATGGACTCGTAGGTGGTGATGTCGCTCGGGTAATAGCCATCGAATTGCACCAGCCCGATGGACTGTCCCGAACCGTCGAGCGAGACCCCGGGAGCGTAGGCCGCGCGGAAATCTTTCCCCATGTAGGTGCCACTCGATCCCGAGCCATCGGCGGGGCGGGCGTGTGCTGTCTTCTGGCGCGGCGCGATTTTGAGATTGGCGGGATGCGGTAGCGTAAAATTGTTGAGGCCGTTGATCGCCAACACCGGGACACCCAGTCCGACGGATGGTTCGACATCGGGCGCATAGAACCGGCGGGCTTCCTTCGGGTGCTGATAGACGCGCATCGTCACGTGGAAGGCTTTCTCGATGTCGGCCACCGTCGCGTCCACGTCCAGCAGCACGCGATTGGGATGGGTCGCCGTGACCCGGAAACCGTTCCGCTGGGCGAAATTCATCACGGCCTGATAATCCTGCTCGGTCGGGCCGAATTTCTCCGTGAACTGCTCGGGGGTCAGGTAATGACGATATTGGGGACTGGCGGGATCGTAAATCTGCTGGAGCAACTTCGTGAGTCCCTCCTGGTTGCGCAACGGCAACCCGATCGCCAGGTTCATCCGCGTCGATGCCGGCAGGCGGTCGACGGGTTGCAACTGCTTCGCCGCCGGCGGCACGTGGCCCGACAAAGTCCGCCGTTGCTGCGCCTGGGCCGGCGTTACCAACAACCCGAGGGCCAGATGGACTGCGGCAATGTACCCGATGCCGTGGCGGAGCGTCGTGGCCGTGCGCGTGACATGTTTGTGGAAGGGCGGCGTGCGAAGCCACAAAACGAAATGCCGATTTCCCAGCCCGAGTCCCATGCCAAGACCAATGTGCTCCATGACGTCTTGGTCAGCAACTGAAATCGGGACCGTTGCCCTCCGCTTGCGGTATGACGACCAACCACGCCTTACACCGTCTCCAAACACCCGCCTCCTTGAACACCGTGGGTCTCGACGGCCACACCCTCAGAGGGGTTCCCAATATTACAACCGCACTTTTCATTCAACCCTTGATTTTCCCCTCCGTCAGCGATACAAACCACCTTCGTGCAGCCCGACCCGCTCCTTGCAATTCTATCACTAGAGCCCGTCGTTGTTTTGCTAGTCTTCCTCTACGGTGGCATGTGCCTATTCGGAGCACTCCTTTTTGCGTTTTGGATTTGGATGATCATCGACTGTGCCCAGAACGAACCGCCTAGCAATGACAAAATCGTCTGGATGTTAATCGTAGTCTTGCTCAACTGGATAGGTGCCATCATATACTTCTTCGCCCGTCGACGAGACCGCACCAAAGGGCGATTTTTTAAGCCCCCATCACCACCTCCTGTGCACTGACTCACCATTAACCCCTCTTCTATTGAAGTTACGGAGCGCGGGGCGGGGCGGCCCTGACGGGCCGCGTCCGCCCGCTGTGCGTCCCTCCAAAGCCGCATTTTCTTGGCTTGCATAAGAGCACATTACCTAGTAGAATCCAGCCGTTTGAGGTGAGGCTTTGCATGTTTGCAGCGAGTCCGTCACGCCTTACCGATAGTCAGTTTTTCAGGCGGGACGTTCAACAAAATGAAGACTGCCAGAACACTTACGAAGAAACCAATTGTCTGGCTTTTCTGTTTCCTGATTGTCTGCCAGATTTGCATCACCACCGCCGATGCTGACGTACTCTTTTCCTTCACTATCACTGGAACTGCTGGGGCAAACGTGATCTCCACCAATCTATTTCCCAACATCGGCTATAAGACGTCACCGCTCCATTCTCAGCCCCTCCAGTTTACTCTGTTCGACCTACCACTCACCACAAATGATGTAGGAACTACCCGAACTGAAACCAGTGCTACCAGCACCAACTTCAACGGCTTCTCTGCGTTGCTAACCGATGGACTTGGGAGTCCCGAGAAAATTACTTTCGCCACTTTGCCAGCTCCAGACCAATTCGGTGGACTTTCGTTAGCCGAAGGCGTAGTCACTGGCCATAGTCCCGACTTATTCGGATATCGAATCGATAGCATCAACCTCACTCTGAGTTCGCTTTCCTTCAGCACTCCGGGGAGTGACCCCAACCACGACGGCATATGGACTGATTCATCATATTCATACACCCTGTTTGCCATCGGAACCA
>JBGOTY010000192.1:0-6796 GCA_041476745.1 Verrucomicrobiia bacterium
ACTGTTGCGGGAATGCTTCCACGTCCAATTTCACCGTCGTCTGTTGCCGCGTCGTCATCACCAACTGCCGCGGCTTCGACAAATCGATCTGCTCGACCTCCAGCAGCGACCCCGCGACGGCCTGGTCGAGCTTGTCCAATAATTCCAAGGCCCGGTAAATCTGTTCCGACTCCACCTGCCTGCCGAGACGCACGTCGGCGAGCGACACCCCCGTCAGCATGGGCACCGGCCGCGGGGTTTGCGGCTGCACCAGCGTCCCGTCGGCCAGCGTGATGGGCTTCATCACAAAACCGGAGCGGTCGATGTAAAACACCGCGTCACCCAACTCTCGCGTGGGCGCCCGCAACCGCGCGATGGCGACGCGCTCCTCCACGCGGATGAATAACCGATCCGGCAACATGCGCCGCACTTCCACGCCGCGCACCAGCGGCAGCATCTCCAGGTTCTTGCGTACCTGGTCGAGATCGACTGACAAAAGATTTTGCCCAACGGCCACCCCGGAAAACCGCACCACGCGCTCGGGCGTCAACACGCCGTCGTTATCCACCACGATTTGGTGGATCGCGAACCGCGGGTTGTTGTACACGAGGCGGTCCATGGTGACCTTCACCAGGCGGTATGTCCCGTACCCGGTCAGGGCCAACATGCCGAGGACGACAACGATGGTCACCGTCACCCGCAGCCGTGCCAACGCGCGCCCTCGCGTTTGCACTTTCACGTCCAGCAAATACTCCGGCCGCTTTTTCCTTCGATTGCCCAGCTTGATCATGAAACCACGATCGTCTCCTTCTCGACTGCGCCGACCCTTTCGCTGCGTTTGCCCCGCGCCAAAGCCATCTGCACCAGGCGCGCGCATAAATCCGCGAATCCCATCCCCGCCGCCCGCGCTGCCTGCGGCACGAGGCTCGTCTCGGTGAACCCCGGGATCGTGTTCACTTCCAGCACAAAGAGTTCGCCACTTTCTCCCAAGATAAAATCCACGCGCGCAAGGTCGCGGCAGCCCAGACAATCGTGAGCCCGCAATGCCAGTGCCTTCGCCTGGGCTTCGATCCTCTTTTCCAACGGCGCAGGCACCAGATATTCCGTCTGTCCCTTGGTGTACTTCGCCTCGTACGTGAAGAAATCGTGCTTCGGGCGAATCTCAATCACCGGCAGGGCGTGGCCATCAAATATGCCCACGGTCAATTCGCGCCCCGCGATAAACTGCTCGATCAGCAGGCGATCGTCATAGTGCCAGGCGAGCTGGCACGCCTTCTCGAGGTGGGCTTCTTCCTGCACGATGCTGATCCCGACGCTGGACCCCTGCCGCGACGGTTTCACAACCAACGGGAACCCGAGTGCCGCCAGCTGGCGCCTGTCCGTGTGCGCGCGATCGAAAACCTCATATTTCGGCGTCGGGATGCCTGCGGCACGGAACTCCGCTTTCGCCGCAATCTTGTCGAACGCGCGCACGCTCGCCTCGGGGCCCGAGCCGGTGTACGCGATGCCGCTGTCCTCGAGCATCTGCTGGAGAGTGCCATCTTCGCCGAAGGTTCCGTGCAACGCCACGAACGCCACGTCCACATCCGACGGGATCGTGAACTTCATTTCCAGGATATCAATGGGTACAACTTTGGCGCCCGTCCCTGCCAACGCGCTCGCCACCGCCGTCCCCGACTTCAGCGACACTTGGCGCTCGGCCGAAGGCCCGCCCATGAGCACGGCAATCTTCAATCGTTTCATAATCGTCTACGGTTTCTCCGATCCAAGAATCATCACTTCGGGTTCGAGATCGATCCCCCGCTCCTGGCGCGCCCGCTCCCGGATCGCGGCGATCAACTGCAGCACGTCACCGGCGGTCGCCTTGCCCTCGTTCACGATGAAATTGCCGTGCCGCTCCGAAACCCGCGCACCGCCGACGGACATTCCCTTCAGCCCCAGTTCCTCGATCAGCTTGCCCGCCGGAATTGCGTCGGGGTTCTTGAAAATGCAACCAGCGCTCGGCTTGGCCGGCTGCGACGACCACCGCTTCTCTGCGAACGCGCGCAGCCTGCCATCAATCTTCTTCTTCTCGGTTTTCGTCCCGCGCAGAATCGCCGACAGGGCGACGTGGTTGTGAAACACCGGGCAACTTCGGTACGCGACGGGAAGATGCTTCGCCTCCGTATCGTAAATGTCGCCCGAGTAGCTGATGTAGCGGACCCAATCGACGACATCAAACATCTGCTGGCCCATGGCGCCCGCGTTCATGCGCAGCGCGCCGCCGAGCGAGCCCGGGATGCCTTCCATGAATTCGAGTCCGCCCAGGTGGTGTTTTGCGGCCAGGGTGACAATGGTTTTCAAGCGCGCGCCAGCGCGCACGAGGATTCGTTCCCCATCCACTTCGATCTTCGAGAACTCCTCGTTGTTCAGGCTGATCACCACCCCCTGGATGCCACCGTCGAGCACGAGCAGGTTCGTGCCACGCCCGATGACGGTCACCGGGATCTCTCGGACGTGGCAATAATGGAGCAAGCGCGCCAAATCCCTCTCGCTTCCCGGCTCGATCCAAAACTCGGCCGGGCCGCCGACACGCATCGATGTGTGTCGCGCCATTGGTTCGTCGCGTCGAATTTTCGTCTTCTCCGACAGCAAGACCTTTAGGTCGGCCTGCATCTCCATGGCCTGTTTCTCCGGGTTGAGGACGTTTGGCCCGCGCGTGCGGAGTTTTCGCGCCAACACTTCGGCCACCTTGTAAATATCCCCCGCTCCCATGGTCACAACGATGTCCCCAGGTCTCGCTTCCGAGAAGAGGCGCACCACCAACATCTCCATATCCGCTTCAAAGACGGCGGCCGTTGGCCCCGCCGCCGTCACCGCGTTGCAAAGCACTTGGCCGGTGATTCCGTCGATGGGCTTCTCGCTGGCCGCGTAGATCTCCGTCAGAAACAACTTGTCCGCGCCCGCAAAAGCCGTCGCAAATTCGTCGTGCAATGCCTGCGTGCGCGTGTACCGATGCGGCTGAAAGGCCACGAGCAAACGGCGATAGCCCGCCGCGCCTTCCTTCGCCAATAACGTCCGCGCAGCCGCGATCGTCGCGCGGATTTCCGTCGGATGGTGCGCGTAGTCATCCACGACGAGAATGCCGCCCGCTTCGTACTTCCGGTCAAATCGTCGCTTCGCCCCGGTGAACTGCCTCAGGGCGTCCGCAATCTTCTCAAAGGACACACCCAGCTCGTCGGCCACGGCGATCGCCGCCAAGGCGTTGGTGATGTTTTGTTTGCCGGGAATGACCAACTCGACCGCGCCAATCTGCTGGTCGCGGCAGGCAACAGTAAATCGTGAGCCGTGCTCCGTGTTCTCGATGTCGAGGGCCCGGTAATCGGCGTTTGCGGAAAGGCCAAACGTGATGGCCGTCCGACACTTCGCCGCGTGTTGCAGGCAATTCGGACAGTCGGCGCAAAAGAAAACAGTCTTGAGCGTGCTGGAGAAGAAGGAGTCGAATGTTTCGCGCAGCTTGTCCATCGAGCCGTAATGATCGAGATGTTCGGGCTCGATGTTCAGGCACACGGCATACTCCGGGCTGAAACCAATCAGCGTCCCATCGCTCTCACAGGCTTCGCCCACGAAGTATTTGCCGCCACCGATCTGCGCATTCGTGCCGAGCACGGGAATGTGCGCGCCGACACAATAGCTGGGGGCGCTGTCGCTGCGCGTGAGCACGTAGGCGATCATCGCGGTCGTCGTCGTCTTGCCGTGCGTGCCCGCGACAGCGATGTTGTTGCTGTGGTTCATCAACGCGCTGAGCAACAGGCCGCGCCGTACCCGCGGAATCTTCCGTTCATCCGCCGCCTGGAGTTCGATGTTCTCGCCGTTGACCGCCGACGTGTACACCACGAGTTCCGTGTCCTCGCCGACGTTCTTCGCGGCGTGGCCGCTGTGAATCTTCGCGCCGAGTTTCTGCAGGTCCTTCGTGCCCCCATTCGGCGACAAGTCGGAGCCGCTAACGAGGTGCCCTTGCTGCAACAACAGCCGCGCCAGGCCGCTCATCCCGCAGCCGCCAATCCCGACGAAGTGCACCCGCCGAGGTCGGGCACCGAGAAAATCAATCAGTTGTTGCCTATTGGCCATATTGTTCCAAGAGTCCGGCCAGACGCTCTGCCGCGTCCTCCACGGCCAGCAAGCGCGCGGCGCGCGCCATGCGCGCGCGCCCGGTTTCATCGTCGAGCAAGTCGGTAATGACATGGGCCAGTCGCTCCCCGCGTTCCGCATGCAGGCTGCTGAACTGCGACTGGTCGAGGAGCCGTGCCGCACCTGCGCGCTCGAAGACGCGCGCGTTATACCATTGGTGGTTGCCCGCAGCCTGGGGATACGGAATCAGGATTGCCGGCAACCCGAAGGCCGCAATCTCGGTAAGCGTCGAGGCCCCCGAGCGCGCCACGACCACGTCCGCTGCGCTGTACGCCAATTCCATCTGGTTGCAGAAACTCATTACTTTTCCTGTAATCCCATTCTTCTCATACGACTCGCGCACAAGGTGTTCGTCGTGCGCGCCCGTCAAATGCATGAACTGCACGCGCTCCGTTCTGCCGTCGAGCCATGGCAACGCGCACGCCACGGCCTCGTTGATCGCGCGGGCTCCCTGGCTGCCGCCCGCAACCAACACAGTCAGCCGATTGGCCTGTAACCCCAGTCGCGCATGCGCATCGGCCACCTTGCCGCCACGCAACGCGGCGCGAATCGGCGTGCCCGTCACGGTGACGGGCCGGCGTCCAAAAAAATGCGCGCAATCAGCCAGCCCTACCGCAACGTGATCCACGAACCGGCCGCTCCAGCGATTTGCCTTCCCCGGAACCGCGTTCGATTCGTGGATCAATGTCGCCGTCCCCCGCTTGCCAACCCACCGGGCCCCCAACATCGCCGGCGCGGACGTGAATCCTCCCATCCCCAGCACTACGTCGGGTCCAAATTCATCGCAGACCGCGGCGCATCCGCGCGTCGCTTTCATCAAATGGATGCAAAATCGCATCAACCGGCGCGGTCCCTCGTAGCCCACGGCCGGAACCACTTCCACCGCGATGCGCGCCGAAGGGTTGGAGGAGTCGGTCAATGCTGCCAATGCGGTCTGATCGACTACTTTTTCGGAGACGAGCAACCGCACTTGGTGGCGTCGCGCCCGCAAGACTTCCGCGACCGCCAACCCTGGAAACAGGTGTCCCCCCGTCCCCCCACATGCGATCATGACTTTCATTCATGAACCTTCTCTCAACCCAATACGTGGCTACGACACCGCGGAACGTCGCGCGAAAAATTCCTGGTCCTCACTCTCCGTCTCAATTGTGCAGTGTCGGAAAATGTTGAGTAATAAACCCACCGCGACCATGTTCAGCACCAAATTCGATCCGCCGAAACTAATGAAGGGCAGCGGTAACCCTTTCGTCGGCAACCACGCCGTCACCACGCCGACGTTGATCAGCGCCTGCATCGCGATCAGCAGCGCGATGCCCATGCCGAGATACTGACCAAAGAGATCGGACGCGCGCAGGGCGATAACCACGGCACAGGCGACCAAAAGGGCGAAGGCGAGCAGGATCCCAATGGTCCCAACTAACCCCAATTCCTCGCCGACGATGGGAAAGATGAAGTCCGTGTGCGCCTCGGGTAGGTAGAACATTTTCTGGCGGCTGTTGCCCAATCCGAGTCCGTTGAACCCACCCGAGCCGAACGCCAGGATCGCCTGCCATACCTGATAGCCCGCGCCCTGCTTGTATTTTTCGAGATCGAGGAACGCCATCAGCCGTCGCGAGCGTTCGGGGTTGTGGATCATCAACGCCACAAACCCGCCGGCACCCGTGAAAATTGTCGGCACAAGGAACCGCAGGCGCACACCCGCAATGAACATCAGCGCGAAGCTGACCGAAGCAAGTAGCGCCGTCGAACCGAAGTCCGGCTCCGCCAGCACGAGCACCAGCACGCAGCCCACGACGCCCATCGGCACCGCAAACCCGCGTCCGAATTTGTTAAGCCGCCGTTTCTCCTTCGCCAGCCAGTGTGCCAGCCAGACAATCAACGCCAGCTTGCCAAGCTCCGACGGTTGAAACCTCATGGAGCCGAGACCCAACCAGCGTCGCGCGCCGCCCACCTTCAGCCCAACGTGCGGGATGAGAACCAGCGCCAGCATGACTGCCGCTACGATGAGCACACCCGTGCACACACCGCGCAGTTTTGGGTATGGAACGCTGGCTGCCATCACACACCCCACACCACCCACGAGCATCCACGCCAGTTGCCGCTTCAGCAGATAATGCTGGTCGCCGTAGCGGTCCTTGGCGTAGAGCGCGCTGGTGCTAAACAGCATGACCACGCCGATCGTCAACAGCATCAGCATGATCACCAACAGCGTGATAGCAGCTTTGTTCACAGCCCTCCGTCGCTCCTTGTTCTGCGAAAAAACGTCCGTGGTTATTGAACCGTCGCATGCGAAGCCGACACGACCGGCGCTGCCGACACGGGCGTGGCCGGAGTAACCGCAGGTGTGGCCGTTGTGTTCGCAACCGGCGTGGCTGGTTGCTGCTGTGGGATCACCAGCCGCTGGCCATACTGGACCTTCTTCGCGTCGCTGATGTTGTTCGCTTTGAGGAGATCATCGGTCTTGATCCCGTACTTCTTGGCAATGGTCCCGGGCGACTCGTTGAAATCCACGATGTGAATCGTCTGACCGTTCTCCGTGTATTGACCCGGTTCACGCCACGCTGCATCAGAGGAGGGCGTCGCGATACCGGCGCTTGCGACGGACGGTGTGGCCGGCGATGCGGACGCGCTCGCAGTGGCTGCCGGG
>JBGOTY010000193.1:0-6747 GCA_041476745.1 Verrucomicrobiia bacterium
GAACACTTCAAACACCTGTCCGACGGGCCCGGTGCGATGGTAATAGGCGAGTGGTTCCGTCGCGCGCAACGGATCGACGCTCTGGCGGCCGTGGACGGTGTTGCCCTGCACGATCTGGTGAAATTTCCCCTGCGGATCTGTCGTGACGCGCAACACCCCAAAGAAATCCCGTTCCAGATGCAGGATCCGGCCCTGCGAGGATACGTACAAACTGCTGGCCGCGAGCATGGCGGCAAGACTCAGGGAAAATTGAGCCGGGCGCTCGACGAGTCGGTACGCCAGCAATGCCGGTATGCCGAAAATGGCGATGGTTGCCAGGGGTGCGGGTGTTGCGCTGGAACTTCGCAGGGACAGGATGAGTCCGGCCATGAGCAAGCCGATGCCCAGAGGCCAGAGCAGTTTCTGCCAGAACTTCTGCGTGGGGACAGTCGGAGCCGGAGCCAAGGGACGCACGGCGCAAGCCAATAACATTACGAGGGGATACTCCCACACCCGGCGAAAAAGCACCGGCGCGAGCAACGCGTTCATGATCCCGCCCATTACGCCGCCCACGGACAGGCAGAGATAAAAATCCGTCAAGCGTGTTGCCGGTGGTCGGTCCTTAGCCAGTTCGCTGTGGCAAACCATGGCGGCTGTGAAGAACGCCAATAAATGCAGGGTGACAATGAGCCAGGCGGGTTCCGTCACTTCCACCGTTATAATGATGATCAACACCACGGCCAAGAGGCATAGGACGCGGCCCAGCCATGCCGGTGCCAGAAGTGGGCGGCGCGCAAACACGAGGATGAACGTCAGGAGGTAGAGTCCCAGTGGTACTACCCACAGGAGCGGGATGGGTGCGACATCGGTCGTGATATAGGTGGTCACGCCCAACATCAAACTCGACGGCACGAACGCCAACAGCATCCAGCACAACCGTCGCCGCCACGTCACAAGCGGTGAGCTTCCAAGATCGTTGCTCGCGCGTGTATTGAAGACTGCTTCAGGGGCTATTCGACGCCCCATCGTTGCCGCGCAGCACAACACCAGCACAACGAGAATCCCGTAACCAATGGCCCAAAACCGGCTTTGCTGTGCCAACCGCAGCCTGGGTTCGATCAGGATTGGATAGCCGAGAAGCCCGAGGAGGCTGCCCGCGTTGCTGGCGGCATACAGGAAATACGGATTGCCGGCGTCAGGATGCGCGGTGGAGGCGAACCACTTCTGCAGCAGCGGCGCGGTGGCCGACACCACCAGCAGGGGAAGGCCGGCGGTCAACGCCAGAAAACCCAACAGCCACGGGATTGGATTTGCGCCGACCGGTACCGAGTCGATCATTCGCTGCGAAATGGTGATGGGAAGTACCGCAGCCGGCAGCAGCATCAAGCCCAGGTGCGCCACCGTATGGTATCGTGACCCGACCCAGCGCGTGGACCAGTGCGCGTAGGCATAACCCAGCAGGAGGGTCGATTGAAAGAACACCATGCACGTGTTCCAGACGGCGGGCACGCCACCCAGCAATGGCAAAACCATTTTCCCGATCATGGGCTGGATACCGAACGACAACGCCGCACTCAGGAAAAGTGTCGCCGAGAACAAGACCGTCAGGGATTTCTCACTCCGCGGGTCAGAACGCATTTCCATCGCGCTTGTTCTGGATGATGTGGGCGGGCAAGAGCATCGATGATGCAGTCTTCTTTGCGCCCCGCGCCAGTCAGAGTCAATCCTGAAATTGGAGCGCTGGCGATTCGCCTTGACCCGGCAAATCCTGAGGATTAGCCTGCGCGTCAGGCTCTAGGTCACTGACTTTGCAAGATCATCGGCTTCGATGGACGCGCGGTTTCAGCGCCGGTCGGCAGGCGATGAAGAAACTTCAATGAGTTCTTGTCCGAACGTGGAATCATCGAAAGCAAAGGGAACATCATGAAGGCCGTGAGCATTCTAGTTTCCCCACTTTCCTGTCTGAGCGTGGCTGAGTTCCAGCGCCCTGCGAAAAGGAAAGGACTATCATGAAAGTGAAAGGACTCGTTGTGCCCGTTTTGGTCACCGTGCTTGGCGTCACGTGGTTGCTCAATGTCCTTAATGTGCTCCCAAGGGTAGACTGGATTTACACGGTCGGACTAGCCGCCGTGGGAGTCCTCACGTTATTGGTCGGCGGAGTTAACAAGCTCACGGCGGTCGTCGGTCCGTTCCTAATGGTCGCGTCGATTTGTTCGCTCTTGCGCCAGCTGGACGCACTACCGATTGATCGCGAAATTCCCATTCTGACGATCGTCCTCGGGATACTCATGCTCATCGCTCAGGTTCTCAGTCTGCCCTCACCCGAGATTCTCAAGCCGGAGGATGTTCAAGAGAAGAAGTAATCGCAGGAGGAAGGGCTCTGGCGAACGAACGCCCACCCCGTCGCCGAGAACAAAACCGTCACAGATTCCCCGCTCGGACGGTCAGAACGCATTTCCATCGGGCTTCTTCTGGATGATTTGAACGGGCAGGAGCATATTAGCGGCAGGCTGTTAGCTTTCGAATTGTGATTTAACGCGCAATTTGGCACGCTGCGTTTCGGAAGCTGATTCTAGGACGACTGGCGAAAATGGCAAACGAATTAGACTCTACGTACGCACGTAGGGCCATTTTGGGCCTTCTCCTTATGAGTTGTGTCGTGAGTTGTGCCACCCGTTGCGAGATGAAGATTACAGACGATTGGTCCAGGCTCTTCTTTCCACACATGGCATTTGACTCCGCCCAAGGAGAGCGCGTCACTTCGATTGAGGTTACTGTATTGTGCGGAAGATTTCGATCCCTTGCGATTATCCCAGATGACTGGTCTGTCGAAGTAGTTAGCCCGACTTCAGAGCGAACCACCTTGAAGGCCGAGGCAGGTCACGGGGCTGCCGCACTCTGGAGCGTCAGCGACTTAGATGGAGCTATCGTGATTTCGACCGGGGACGCATCCTGTTTCGACATTGCCGCGACGATTGTTACGACTGCTCTGGATCACGAGCGCCGCTATCAGTTCACACGCTCAGATCTAATTCTGAAACGATGACGCCTACACCACCAACATCTCTGCGAACTTCTTGTAGAGCGCTTTCAATTTGTCGAGGTAGTAGTCGATGTTTTCGTCGCGGCGGGCGGGATTGAAGTCGGCGGCGAGTTTGCAGTTGTCGTAGACGCTGACGCGTTTGCCATCGCCGGTGACGTAGTAGGTGATTTGGTCTCCGGGTTGGTAGGCGCGCCCT
Source organism: Verrucomicrobiia bacterium (assembly GCA_041476745.1). Classification (GTDB taxonomy): domain Bacteria; phylum Verrucomicrobiota; class Verrucomicrobiia; order Palsa-1439; family Palsa-1439; genus Palsa-1439. The sequence goes on from JBGOTY010000193.1 coordinate 3,219, forward strand.
GATTTGAGGGCCAACTCATACGCGGCGCTGCGGTTGCGGGCGCTCTTGGCGATCTTATGCTGATAGGCGTCGAGCGTATCTTGTAGCGTATCCGTCTTGGCGAGCATTTCGATGGGGAACTGCCCGCGTTCGATCTTCTGGCAGTAATCCTCGTAGAGTTGTGGCACCTTCTTCGCTTCGCCCTGGAGCGCAAGCGCGAGCATCTCTTCGAGAAACTGGCGCTGGAACTTTTCCAGGCCACGCGAACGGAGCGCGGAGCCGGTGACGTGCAGTTTCCCGTCATTGTCGAGCAGCGCGTAATTCTTCATCTTGTAGCTGAACATCGCGGGGAACTGTCCATCGATCTCGACATCGAGGCCCTTGGGCAGGGCGGCCTGCAACTCGGTTTCGAGCGTTTTGGGATCGGTCTGGGGCGGCGGGACGAAGTACAAACCATCGGTGTCGATCTCGATGACGTTTGCGCCGCGTTTCTGCAGCCAGTCGAGCATCGTCTTGAGCGTCTCGCGGCCTTTGGCGGTGACTTCCTCCGCCGCAGTGAAATCGCCGAAGTGCGCCTGTGAAAAACCGAGGTAACCATAAAAGGAGTTGATGAGGATCTTGAAGGTCTGCTGCAGGGCATCGAGGTACTGGCGCTGAGTCTCATCCTTCGCGGTTCTCACGTCCGCCTTGGCGCGGAGGCGGAACTGGCGGAGATCGCGCAGCAGCGGGAGAAGCAGGGTCAGCTCGTCGCGTTGCGATTTAATGTCGAAAGCCAGGATCAGGGACGGATACAGCGATTGCACGTCACAATGCCACACGTTACGCACAATGCCTTCCCGGAATAAATCCGTATAGCCGCCCGCGAACGGGCGCGGTTCGCCGAATTGCGGGACTGAATGGCGCTGCTGCAGGTACTCGCGCAGAAAGAGTGCGTCGATTTTCGTCGCGTTGCCACGAACAACGACGTCCTGGTAGTTGTACGGGAAGATTTGTGCCTGGACGAAGTAACTCGGGCTGAGCAGGTCGCCAATCTTTCGCACCGCCGCCGCGCCGGTCTCCTGCACGCCAAAATGCCGGGCGACTTCATCGAGGTCGAAACCCTCCAATTCGCGTGAGGACACGTCGTAATACACGCTGAGCAGAAACGTATCGACGACGTGGCGACCGTGGATTTCGTACTTCGGGTACTGGATGGTGCGTTCCGCGATTTGCACGCGCGACTGTCGGGAGCGAAGCACGGCGCCATCCCGACCGAGTTTCAGCGGCACGCGGGCGGCACGCGCGCGGGCGGTGAGTTGCGTCAAGACGCCGCGGAAGATGTCGTGGCCTTCGAGAACGTCCGGATCGCGCTCGCGTACCACCTCGACGAACTTCTTGAGGATCTGGGCTTCCGTCCCCGTGAGTTCCTGCTGCCAACCGCGGTTGTCGCAAAGCTGCAAGGCTTGCAAGGTGTTGTCGGTGGCAGTAACTGTCGCCAATTGCAGACGGTGAAGCTGGTCGAAGCGCAGGGCCTTGAACGACGTACGTCCGGTGGACATCAGATATTGTTGCACGGGATCATTGACGGCGAAGTAGGGCATGGCGCCGAGAAATTTGCGCGCTTGCTGAAAATCCGGCCAGGACTGGAACCGTGCGAGGGACTTGAACGCACCGCTGCCCGCCAGCGGCACATGTTCCACCTTGCGGTCGAATCCCTGCAGGAAGACTTGCTCGCCGAGCCAGAGGAACGGCTGGAAAGGTTGCGTCTCGGTCGTGAGCTTGCCATCGAGCCGGCGAAAGACGGTGATTTCTGAGTCGCCGGTCAGTTCCGCACTGACGATGGACGAAGTGTCGTCGCGACCGAAGAGCAGTTGGTTCTCGGCGAAGAACGCGGTGCTGGCTTTCACGCGGGCAATATAACAAAAACGGCCTGTTCCGAAAGCTTTCGGAACAAGCCGTGACGGTGGACGGGGAGCGTTACTTCAGGTCTTCCCAACTGAACAACAGCCGGTAAACATTGCAAAAGAACACATGCGCTTGGTGAAAAATATAGTTAAGCGGGCCAAGCGGACGCACATTCCCGCCCTGGATCGTGCCGCCGACCTGGATCATGTCCGCCTGCGCTGCCAATTCGCCGAGCTGTCGTTCGCTGAGTTGCGAGAGACGGGCTTGCGCCTGCTCGCTGCTCAGGCCGACGGCCTGCAGTTGGGTCGCCACGATTTTCTCGCTGAGCAACGCATCGACCTTTTGATACGCGGTGGATGCACTGGCCGAGGCGACGGATTCGCAAGGAGCGGCGCAGGCTAAGGATGCGCTGACGATGATTGCTGTGATCGCGGATAGGAAACTCAAACGTGCCATATTCATGATGTTCGCCTCCGAAACTCTGTTTCAGACTATAGCTGAAGTCAGATGCGACACAAGGAAATTTTCTCACGTCATCAGGAAGTTCTCCACCTCGACCAGCGCGTTCTGCAGAAAGGTATTAGCGCGTAGCCGACGGAGCGGGCCTGGCGGTGCTGGATGAAGTTGGCGATGTGGTTTTCTGGCAGGTGGCGTTGAGAAATTCGATGGACGCGCGCGCGACCTCCGTGGCGCGATGACTGTCGCGCGCGAGTTCGACATTGACGAGGCCCGTGTACTTGTTGTCGTTGAGCACGCGGAGGATGGCGACGAAATCCAGTTGGCCCTCGCCGAACATCAGATGTTCGTGCTTGCGGTCGCGAATGTCTTCGAGGTGGATGTTGCGGACGAGGTTGGCAAACTTGCCGTAGACCTGGCGGAATGGCGTGGTTTCGGTGCAGAACACATGGCCGATGTCCAGCGTCAGTCCAAACCGCGCGCTGCTAATATGTTTCTTGAGCACTTCAAACTTTGCCATGTCGTCCACGAGCATTCCCGGTGTCGGCTCGAAGGCGAGTTGCACGCCGCGGCGCTTGGAGTGCTCCGCGAGCTGCAGGCAACCCGTCACGAGCCAGTCCCAGGCCTGATGTTCGGAAACTTCGGGATCGGGTGTGCCCGACCAGAAGCTGACGGATTCGGCGTGTAAATCGGCGGCGATATCGACCGCGCGTCGGAGGAATTCCAGACGGATCTGACGACCCTCACTGCTGACGAGTGTGGGATGGTGTTTGCGCTGCGGATTGAGAAGGTAACGCGCCCCGGTTTCAATCACGACGCGGAGTTGCAGCTTGTCGAGGAGTTGGCGCAGGCGGCTGAGGTCGGCGGGCTCGACCGTAAAGGGGTTGCAGTGATAATTGTCCAACGTCAGCGCGACGCCGCGATAGCCGCAATCGGCGATGATTTCCAGCGCATCTTCGAGTTTGTGGTGCCCAAACCCGTTTGTGTTGTAACCGAAACTCAGATTCATCTGCCTGCCTCGCACGACTCGCCTTGGTCAATACGGCTCGAAAAATAGCGTGAGTCTGCTAGATTTGCGAGTGCAAATGAGCCCGCAGTCACAATTCGAGCCGCCCACAAGGGGCGTTTACCTGGGCCCCGCCGGTGTCCTCGGCTGCGTTCTTGTCGCGTGGCTCACGATGGCGGCAGTGTACGAGCCGCCCGGACACCC
>JBGOTY010000194.1:0-6745 GCA_041476745.1 Verrucomicrobiia bacterium
CTCACGCTCGATCAGCTAAAGGCTAAAATGTCCCCACCCGTGCTGATCGACATCAAGAACCTCTTCGACCGGCACGCTGCCGAGGCCGCCGGGTTCTACTTCAAGAGCCTGTAAAGGCACCCCCCACCTGCCACGGATTGCTGCTGCGATTGTTACAGACAGGGGTGTGATTTCGTGGTAGTCTTGTCCCCGAAAGTAGCTAACAGAATTGCACTCCATGTATCGACAAAGAACAGGCGCCCGCTTCGAACACCGTGAACTGGAAAGCCAGCGCGTCAAGGACTCCCTCAGTCTCGCCGCGAGATTCGGGAAGTTGAAATCCTTGACCGTGGACCTGAGTTTCTACGATCCCGAAGGCACGTCCAAGACCAGCCAGGTCAAGTACACGGTGAACCTCGCCAACGCCAAATCCGTCTTTCGTTTCAACTGTCCCAATGGCGAATGCATCCGCGGCGATTTCGACCTGACCGAGGAACTGGCCAAAGCCGTTGCCGGGAAGCGCACTACGGTGAGCGGCGAAAAGTCCTGTGAAGGTTGGCGCAGCAAGACCACCATCGACACCGTCCATTGCGGCAACATCCTGCGCTACAAGCTAACGCTCGCCTATTGACGAGGCGGCTTTTTTTCGCCTTGGGTAATCACCCTTGTCCTGGAGGCGTTGTCCGATGATGTCGGGAATGATGCGTGGAGTCCTCGGTTTGCTGCTGTTCTTCTCGCTGGCGGGAGTTGCCAGCGCTGGTACGGAGGTTTCACTCTGGCGTTCCTACACGAATCAACCGTCAGGACAAATCCGCTACGCTTTTGACCTGAAGAATCTCAAGCGGGGGGTGTTTTTCGGATCGTGCGGTCCCAGCACGCGTTCGCTGCAATGGGAGTACGGCTTCGAGTTGAAGGGCAAGGCGTCGGAGTATGCGAAGGATGATATCGAGTTGAAGGACTCCAACTTCCATCTCGTGCCGCTCGATTCGGGTAAGATTCTGGTGGACGAAAAAAAGTCCACCGTCCAGATCGCTATCAAGGTCAGCACCAACAATGTCGCGCAGGACTTCATCGGCAACGGCACCTACAAGCTAAGGAACAAACTCTAAACCACAGTCGATGATCAATCCCACCCTCCGCTTTGCCAGTCGGGTTGAGAACTACGTCAAGTATCGGCCGGGTTATCCGGCGGGCGTTATTCAGACGCTCTCAAGGGAATGCGCACTGACCGCGAAGTCAGTGGTTGAGGACATCGGGTCGGGAACCGGGATTCTGTCCGAGGTATTCCTGAAGAACGGGAACCGGGTGCACGGCGTGGAGCCGAATCTCGAGATGCGGGAGGCTGGCGAGCAACTGCTGGGCAAATACCCTGATTTTACGAGCGTCAATGGAACAGCAGAGGAAACTGCCCTGGCCGATTGTTCGGTTGATTTCGTCACGGTCGGCCAGGCGTTTCATTGGTTCGATCGCGAGCGGGCACGAAAGGAATTTGCGCGCATTCTCAAACCGAACGGTTGGGTCGCGTTGATCTGGAACGAGCGCCTGACGGACACTTCCCCGTTCCTATGCGCGTACGAAAACTTGCTGCAGCAGTACGGCATCGACTACGTGGCGGTCGATCATCGAGACGTCGATATCGACGCGATCACGGCATTCTTCGCTCCGCAGCCGTTCACACTGAGAAAGTTCGAGAATCAACAAGTCTTCGACTGGAACGGGTTGAAAGGCCGGCTGCTATCGTCCTCCTACACGCCCGAGCCGGGTCATCTGAACCATCAGCCCATGCTCGACGCGTTGCGCGCGCTCTTCGACAAGCACCAGATCGGCGGGAAAGTTTCCTTCGACTACATCACGCTGCTGTACTTCGGCCGGCTAATCCGTCAACTTGAAGCGTGACGGCTTGGCGGCGATCTTATCGGGCCCTTTGGGCAAAGCCACGCCGCCGTGCACGATTCCTTCCAACACGGCGATCCGCTCTTCCGCAAGCCTCGCCTGTTTCGTGCCGGGGATTTTCTCGCGCAATTGCTTCATCACGTCCAGTGCCCGCGCTGGATCCTGTAAAGTATGTTGATAGAAATCCGCCAAACGACCGGCAGCAAGTGCCGTCGAGTCCTTACCGGTTGCCTTACCGGTGGCCGAGAGCAGTTCGAGTTCGCCAAGCTTTACGTCCTTCAGATTTTCCACCGCCATCTCCGCGATGCGCAAGTGTGGATAAATGTCGTCGGGATGTTCCGCGATCACTTTGCGATATTCGTCAATAGCCGCCTGATACTTCCCGACCGAAGCGCGCGCCTCCGCCACACTGTATTCGGGAACGATGCGAACATCCTCATCTCGCCCCGTGAATAGACTCGCAACCCGATCGGCGACATGTTGGATCATCGGCCAACCGAACAGGCCGAACAAGAGGAACCCGTAGAAGCATGCCAGTATGACTCCGATAAACTTGTCACTGGGAGACAGCTCTCCGCCTTTGGGCACACCGGAGTAAACAAACATCAGCATGCCGAAGCCCACGACCACCGCAATCAGTATCCGAATTGGCAGATTCCATCGCTTGAGATCCATGCACGACCTCATTTCTCACGGTAACTGGAATAGCCGTTTTGCATTTGCCGTCGTCGCCCGCGCGACTTCCTCGACACTAACACCTTTTGCTTGCGCCAGCACTTCCGCGATGAGTGGCACGTACGACGACTCGTTGCGCTTGCCACGGTGCGGCACAGGCGCCAGGTACGGCGCGTCGGTCTCGAGCATCACGTAGTCGAGCGACACCTTCCGGGCCACGTTGCGCAACGCCGTCGCGTTCTTGAAGGTCAGGATGCCCGTGTAGCTGATGAGCAGGCCCAGCTCGATGCAATCGAACGCGAACTTCTCATCTCCCGAGAAACAATGCATCACGCCCCAGGGCCGCCATTCTTTCGGAAGACTCTCCGCGTGGGCGCCGAGGATTTCCAGGATGTCCGCCTCGGCGGCGCGATTGTGGATCACCACCGGCAACTTGCGTTCCTTCGCCAATTCGAGCTGCGCCCAGAACAAATCCTTTTGCTGTTGCCGCAACGCCGCGTCGTCCTTTGCCTCCCGGTAATAATCCAGGCCCGTCTCGCCAATCGCCACGACTTTCGGCTCCGTTGCCAGTTGGGCGAGTTCTTTCATGTCACAGAGCGAGACATTGGGAACCTCGCCGGGATGCAATCCCACCGCGGCATACACCGCCTCGAACCGTTGGGCGATGCCCAACGTCGTCCGCGCCGCCTCCAAATCCGTGGCGATACTGACGATCTGCGTCACCTTGGCGGCCTGAGCGCGCTCGATGACCTGCGGCAGTTCCTCCGCAAAATCGGGATAACAAAGATGGGTGTGGCTATCGACAAACATGATGCTTGAAAACCCTTGGCTCCTTGTTTATCACTCGTGCCGCAGCGAGTTCAACGCGAATCACACGGAGGCGACAATCATGGGCAGACCCGTTACACTTTTTACCGGCCAGTGGGCCGACCTTTCTTTTGAAACCGTCTGCCAGAAAGCAAAGGGCTTCGGCTTCGACGGGCTTGAATTGGCCTGCTGGGGCGATCACTTCGACGTGAGCCAGGGCTCCAGGTCGAAGGCGTATTGCGATTCGCGCCATGAGATCCTCGCGCGTCACGGACTGAAAACCTGGGCGATCAGCGGTCATCTCGTTGGCCAGGCCGTGTGCGACAATATCGACGAACGTCACAAGTCCATCCTGCCGCCCCACGTCTGGGGCAATGGCAAACCCGCTGACGTGCAGAAACGCGCCGCCGAGGAGATGATGCGCACCGCACAGGCCGCGAAGAATCTCGGCGTCAAGGTCGTCAATGGCTTCACCGGAAGTTCCATCTGGCACCTACTCTACTCGTTCCCCCCCGTCTCAGCCGCAATGATTGATGATGGGTTTGCGTCCTTTGCGAAGATGTGGAACCCGATTCTCGACGAGTTCAAACGTTGCGGCGTGCGGTTCGCCCTGGAAGTGCATCCCACGGAGATCGCCTTCGATATCGCCAGCGCCGAGCGGGCGGTTGCCGCGCTGAAAGGCCGCAAGGAGTTCGGCTTCAACTATGATCCATCGCATTTTGGCTACCAGCACGTGGACTATGTGAAGTTCATCCGCCGCTTTGCCGACCGCATTTATCACGTGCACATGAAAGACGTGTGGTGGGGACACGGCGATGGCACGGTTGGTGTCTTCGGCGGCCACACGAATTTTGCCGACCCGCGTCGCTACTGGGACTTCCGTTCCCTTGGCCACGGGGACATCAACTTCGAGGAAATCATCGTCGCCCTGAACGACATCGGTTACGCCGGTCCACTATCCGTTGAATGGGAAGACAGCCGCATGGACCGCGAGCACGGCGCGAAAGAAGCCTGCGCCTTCGTCAAGAAACTCGACTTCAAGCCGAGTACGCAAGCGTTCGATGCCGCGTTCGAGAAATCGGGCCGTTAGAACTGTACTTTCGCCGGCTCACGTGCTGCGGCATCGGGCACTCCGAAGAAGTCGCGGGACTTGAACTTGAGTACGGCGGCGACGAGGTTGGCAGGAAACACTTGCAGCGCGTTGTTGAGGGCCAGAACGGCATCGTTGTAGTGCGAACGACAGGCTGCAATGAAACCCTCGGTGTTGGCCAGTTCTTCCTGGAGGGCCTCAAAATTCTGGTTGGCCTTGAGTTCGGGATACGCTTCCGCAACGGCGAGTAGGGATTTGAGCGAGCCGGTGAGGGCGTTTTCAGCGCCGGCGATGGCTTCCGGGGTCGTGGCGTTCATCGCGGTGTTGCGCGCCTGAGTCACCTTCTCGAACGTCTCCCGTTCGTGCGTGGCGTACCCTTTGACGGTCTCGACGAGGTTGGGAATCAAATCGTAGCGGCGGCGCAATTGCACCTCGGTCTGGGCCCAGGCGTTGTCGACGAGGTTGCGCAGTGTAACCCAGTGATTGTAAACGCCCATCACCCAGAGCGGAATGCAGCAGATCAGGGCGATAACGATAAAGAGTTCCGAAGATATCACTTTCTGGCCGCTCCCGTCTCCGTATATGCCTTGATAGCAAAGGCGCGCAGGGTTGTCACTTCTTTTCCGTCGGGGCGTGCGGCAACTGATCGATTTTCGCCTGCCAGGTCTTCGCCTTCGTTTCATTCCCCAGCGCCCGTGCCAGATCGCGCGCGTGTTGGTAGAACTCGACCACGTTGTGGTGCGTCGAATAGGCGTCACCGAGTCTTTCGTAAATGGCCAATGCTTGCGCCGTTTCCTTGTGCGCGACATAGGCTGTCGCCATTTTTGTAGCCACGCGAATGTCGTGGTAGGAATCGACGGGCTTTTCGTCGGCCTTGCTGTATGCCTCAACGGCCTCGCGTTCACGGTGCGCTGCATGCAACATGTCCCCCAGTTTCTCGTAAAGGACCGCGCTGTTCAGTTTCCCGGCTTTGTCGTGGCAAAGTTCCTCGGCTTCCGTGGTTCCGTTTTGAGCGATGAGCAAATTGATTTGTCGCAAGTACGCCCATTCAACCTCCGGCTTGTGGTCGGCCTCCAGCCGCTGAATCTGTTCGTCCAGCGAGGCGGCAAACGGCCGGTAAAGCGGGTCTCCCTCGAACGTCGTCTGCCAGCTCAAACCGGCCTCGCTGTAATAGCCGGCCTCTAGAAACGGTGCGCCGGCCAACAGCCGCTTGAAAAACATATCGATCTGCGGTGTATACCGTAAGTACGGCTCGTACACATTCCCCATCGTCGCCGCCGCCCCTTTCGCCAGCAACGGCCCAACCCAAAATGTGGTGCGGGTCCGCACCGTCCCTGCACTGTAGGAGTGAAGATGGTAAGCGACTGCGCCCGTTTGGAAATGAAAGTCGGGACGGAGGAATGGCCCCACCATCTTGTCCGAATACCAGCCCGCGTACACCGCCACGTCTGTCATCGGGTAATCTTCCGGGAATGTCTCGGGCTTCTCATCGTAATCACACTCATATCCCGCCTGTTGAAAAGCGTGCCAGGTGTTGCGAACCCAGTCATCGCCGATGATGTAGCCGGGATCGTGTGTCCCCTGCGCGTCGAAATACGCGCGCCCGTGCAACCCGTAGTGCTCGGCCGTCAGCGCGTCGTCGATCATCCGCCGGATTGTCTGCGGGTCGGGGCCGTCCAGACGGCCGACCAGCAGCATCTGGTTGTTCAACGGCGGCCCGAATTGCGCCAGGGTGCTGCCAAAGAACGGATTCCGAAGCGGTCCCGCAATTGGCAGGCCAGTGGTGGGGAGCGTGGCGAGTTCGGTTTCGACGGAGGCTTCGTCCCGCTGATATCCACCCGCTGTTTTATCGGAGGGGTCCACGTGAAGGACAGCGCTCCGGTCGATGCGCAACGGCACACCGTACATCAGGACAAGGTACGCCACGCGCGAGCTGACGGTGACCAACGAGGGAACCTTGCCGAGCACCGGGTCCATGACCGTCCGCGCCTCCTGCTGAAGGAACCCTCCGTGGGTGAGGAACCGCCAGATCGGGTCGCGGATTTTCTCGTTGAAATCCTGGCGTGAGATCGTCTCCTCGGCGCGAGTGTTGATTTCGCAAATCTGGTTGGTCGGCACGCCGCGCTTACGGGCGTAGTATTCCGCGAGGGGCTTACTCTCGGGGTCTTGCGCGTTGTAGACAATCACCACGCTCTTCGCCAGATCATCCGCGCGCGCGGCAGACGGCAACCAGAGTAGCGCTGCCAATACCGTGAACCGCAGTACTGTCTCACGCCAACTGAAGCACTTTGCCATCAGCCA
>JBGOTY010000195.1:0-6713 GCA_041476745.1 Verrucomicrobiia bacterium
ACGGCAGTGTGCACAGCGTTCGTGGACAACGAAGTCGGCCATCTCATCGAGGATTTCATTATGCAGGGAGGAGTCGCCACGGACTTCATCCTCTGGAAGGCCGACGACGGCATTGGCCGGTCGGTACGCAATGGGCTGAACTTTACGGAGCGTGGGTTTGGTATTCGCGGCGCGGTTGGCGTGCCGGATCGCGGGCACACGGCGGCGAGCCAACTCAAGCCGGGTGATTTCAATTGGGAGAAGATTTTCGGCGAATTGGGTGTGCGTTGGTTTCACACGGGCGGGATTTTTGCCGCGTTGAGTGAGTCCACCGCGGCGCTCACCGTCGAGGCGGTCAAGGCCGCCAACAAACACGGGACGATTGTCAGCTACGATTTGAATTATCGGCCCAGCTTGTGGAAGAGCATTGGCGGACAGGCCAAGGCCCGCGAAGTGAACCGCGAGATCGCCAAGTACGTGGACGTGATGATCGGCAACGAGGAGGATTTCACCGCGTCCCTCGGTTTTGAAGTGGAGGGGCTCGACCACAACATCAGCAGGATTGAGACAGACGCCTTCAAGAAGATGATCGAGAAGGCGGTGGGTGAGTTCAAGAATTTCAAGGTTGCCGCGACGACACTGCGCAAAGTCATTACTGCGACGAAGAATGATTGGAGCGCGATCTGCTGGATGGATGGCAAGTTCTACGAGAGCCGGCAGTACCCGGCGCTGGAAATCCTCGACCGCGTGGGCGGTGGGGACAGTTTTGCCAGCGGATTGATCTTCGGTTTCCTGAAGACCGGCGACCCGCAAAAGGCCGTGGACTACGGCGCGGCGCACGGCGCGCTGGCGATGACGACCCCTGGCGACACGTCCATGGCCACACAGAAGGAAGTCGAAAAGGTCATGGGCGGCGGCAGCGCGCGGGTCCAGCGGTGAGGGCGTGGTCAGACTAAACCGATTGCAACAGGGCGCGGCGCTCGCAGGCTGCGTACTTCTCCACCAACTTGTCGTAGATGCGAACGGACCTGGGGACGGGTTTGACCTCGCTGTTCGGGATCGGGTCGGTGAAGACGGAGACGACTTCCTGCCATTTCGGTTTTTTCCCATTGTGCAATAGCCAGCCGTGGACGGCGCGGAGGGCGGCTCCGAGGGCGGCGCTCTTGGCGACTTCGATGCGGTGGACAGGGCAGTTGAAGACGTCGGCCATAATTTGCAGGACGGGGAGATTCACGGAGCCGCCGCCGGTGGCGTAAATGCTTATCGGCTTGATCTTCATCCACGCGGAGTGGATGCGCATGGACATCATCTGAGCTTCCACGATGGCGCGGCAATCCTGGGCGGCGATGTCCTTTTCGTCGAAGTTGAAGCGGTGGATGCCGGGCTGGCTGACGCGCGGGACGATCTCCGGTTCAAACCACGGCAATATGATGGCGCCCTCATTGCCCGGTTTGGTTTTGAGCAGCAACTGGTCGTAGCCTTCCCAATCGAGGCCGTACTGGTCGCGAATCCTCTCGCGGGCCAGTGAGCCATTCTTGAAACAGTTCAATGGCAGGTAATCGCCCGTGGGGGAACCGAACAAATTGCCTTCGCCGCGCTCGTCCACGCGGCAGCATTTCATGCAGCCGAAGTAGGTATAACTGGTGCCGAGGCTGATGGCGACTTTGCCTTCGTGGATGAGACCGAGACCGACGGCGCTGCAGGGGTTGTCGCCCGACCAGACCAACGCCTGCGCGGCCGGGTTGAGTCCATACTTCTTTACAAAATAGGGGCCGACGGATCCGATGACCTTCCATGGTTCGGCGAGCGGCGGGAGTTTGGTCTTCAACCCGGGCGCGGTGGCTTTAAGCGCGTCGGGATGCCACGCCTTTTTGTGAATATCCATCAGGTTCATGCCCGCGCCGTCGCCATGGTCGATGGGAGCGATTTTGCCGGCGAGCAGCGAGGCCATGAACGAACTCACCAGCGCGATGCTTGTCGTTAGCGCGTAGTTCTCCGGCTCGGTCTTGGAGAACTTGTGAATCTGCGGCCCGGTGAACCGCTCGAAGGTGTCGGAGCCGGTTTGTTGCGCGGTGGCTTTGACCCCGCCGAGTTTCTCGCGAATTTCCGCGCACTCGACACTCGTGGAGGAATCCATCCAGATCGGCGAGGTAGCGCGCGAGAAGATGCCGTGTAAATTCTCCACGAGGGTTTTTCCGGAATTGGGACTGGCGAATGCGCCGGCGGCGCGGTCGTTGAGGTAAACCGAACCGTGTTGCTGTCCGCTGCCGCTGACGGCGAGGATTTCGTCGAGCGGTACACCGTCCTGTTTCATCTGCGCGAACAGTGTGTCGAGCGCCTCGGCCCACATCAATGGCGGACTGTGCACAACAAGCGGGTTGTCGCTGTGCAACGCACCATTCCGGGTCCCGTAGTGCGGCAGGGTTTTGTCGAAGTTCAGTGATTTATCGTAGACGATGCGCCGCGTGTCGTAATCGATCACCAATGCTGAGAGACTTTGCGTGCTCGAGTCGAGTCCGAGAAAGAGCCTGCCCATACTGGTGTTTGTAACAGGACGGGTTTGTGGCGGCAACTGGTTACTGGCTACGCGTGAGGGAATCACTACCGATGGCCTTCGCAGCGCTCGTCGCTGGTTGGCCCTTGAACTTCGTGCGGACCCCGTAGAGCGAGGTGCGGGCGGCAATGAAAAGGGTTTGGTGATCTTTGCCTCCGAAAACGAGTCGGCTCGGGCGCTCGGGGACTTCAATCGTGTCGATTTGTTTGCCCGATGGGTCGTAGACGAGAATCTGTCCGGCGGCGACGTAAGCATTGCCTTGCGTGTCCATGGCAATGCTCTCCTTGCCGTTCTCGGCTGTCTGCTCAAGCGGAGAAAGCAGCGCGTCGGGCGACGGGCGTTGTCCTCTGACTCTTGGGACGCGTGGAAGAACGGTGATCTCGCCCTCGGGGCTGTCCGAGCGGAAGGTGTATCGGTCCCGGCTGCGGGTCTCCACCAGGAGATTGCCGGATTCGTCGAATGAGAGCGCAACCGGTTCAAGCGGATTGTCACGCACCAGCGTCAAATCGTGGTCCTCCGGCGACCAGCGGTAGATGCTTTGGCGTTTGGCATCGAGGAGATAAATATTTCCATTGGTATCGACGAGCAGGCTGTCGATGTTGTTGAAGCCTCCGACAAGCTTCTCAAGTTTCGCGTCGGAGGCGAGAAGGGGAGATTGGTGCGGGGGTTGGGGTTGAGGTGGATTGCCGGAAATATCCAACGAGGCGATCTCGTGCGAGCGGATTTCTACATTGTAGGTCTGATCGAAGACCGTATTGTCAAAGGTCAATCGGCTGGGGCTGTAGACGTGGACGTTGCGGAAGCGGATGTTGTGGGACGAATTGATTTTCACGGCGTACGGGAACGTGGAGATGATGCGAAAGAGATGGAGATTGGCAAAGGTGAGGTTGCTCGAATGATCGATGTCCAAGGGCAGGGTAGCCGGGCCTTCGCCGCGCTCTTCTTCGGTTTGTAGCCCGTAGATTTCCCAATTGGAAACATTGCGAATCTTCACTTCGTTGCGAATATGGTGTTCGCTGGATAATTCGTAGAGTCTTCCTGAAGTGCTCGTGTCCGAAATATACACACCGGCTTGGGCAAACGTGCTGGGCGTCCAGATGTCCTTGAAGGTCCCGCCGCCGCCATCGGTAATCCACAGGCTGTAATACTGGGAATCCCAGCGGCGCTTCGGATCGGGATCGGCGGTGTGATTGCTGTTGTAGGGCTGGACGCGCGAGCCATCGAGATTGAAGGTGCCGTGGCCGCCGAGAAAACGGACGTCGTCCATCATGGAGTCCTTGCCGGCCATCCATTTGGCGGCAACGGCGCGCGGATTGTTTCCACCAGTGTCGAGGCCAATTCCCCGGACAATGTTGTTGCCGCCTTTGGGAGTCTCGAGCAGCGGTTTGGGTGAGCCGATGCCCTCAAAGGCCGGCGTGGCGTCCTGCAGGAGGATTTGTGTGGCAATCGGATTCAATCCGATGAGCACGGTATCGGGTTTGAGGGTGATGGTATCGGCGACCCGATAACGTCCCATCGGCAGATAGATCGCGCGATGTTTGGCAATTGCTTCCTGCAAGGCGGCGGTGTCGTCCGCCACGCCGTCGCCCTTCGCGCCGAGCGAGCGGAGGTTGACCCAGGTATCGCGCGCCGGGAGATCGGGAATATCTGAGGGGACCGGAGCGGGGGCTGTCGTTAGCGACGCTGTCTCGCAGACGGTTTTTCTTTCCGGGGTGGCGCCGAGGTCGGCGATGTGCAGGCCATGCGAAAACTCCTTGACCACGTAAATGGAACCGGCGCCGGCAATTTTCTTTCCGCTCTCGCGGAAAGTGACCAAGGTCGGCACTTGCTCGCAAACCAAATTCTCCAGATTGATCTCCGTCCGAAGACCATTTTCGTTGCCGATAATGAGGGCCGGGCCGGTGATATTCTCGAAGCGTGAGTCCTTGACCCAGAGTTCTTCGGTGCGGTTCTCGTTGATGGAGATGGCGGTGGGAACATTTTTGAATTGATTACGCACAAGCGTTAGCCCGGCCTCCTGGGTCTTGATAGCCGCCTTCCGTTGTCCTTCAAACGAGGAATCCAGGAGCGTAAACGGCCAGCTTGGCGAGGGCGTCGCGGTAATGATCCCGTAGTCGCCACCGTAGAAATGAAGATCTTCAGCTTCGTTGCCGACCTGTCCGATGCCCGCCAGGCCAGAGCCGATGTGAAAATCGATATGAGCCAGATGGCAATGTTGGGCGTAGCAGGAACGAATCCCGATCGCGGCGGGATTCCCGTCTTTGATGTCAAAGTCAATGTTGGCGAGAGCGCTGTAAAACGTGCCCGGGTTGGCATCGCGAATCGGGCTGTCGTCGGCGGGACGGTTGCCGGTAAACCAGACCATGTATTGGTGATCGCCTTCCTGGAAGCCGGGGGTATTGGGGCCAAGAATAAAGACCGGCCGGTGCGTGCCGTACCCGATCACGCGAATGCCGGGCCAGATGTTGATGGTTTTGGTCAGGCGATACTGTCCCTCGGGAATGAAGACGATTCCCTTTTTGAGCGGAGTGTCCGCGACTTTATCAATCGCCCCTTGAATGGAAGGCGTGTCATCGCCGACGCCGTCGCCGTGCAGTTCCGGGAAATTGTCCCGCGTGAGATAGACTGCCTGGGGATCGTCCAGCCGGAGCGTGTAAAATGACGCGCCGTACGCGGGCAAAGCCATCAGCAGTGTGGCGAGCATGAATGCGGCAGGTCTCGGGTTTTGGTTCATATCGATGTTACCTCTGTCACGCGTTTGCTGACCATTCCAAGAGGACATGGGTTTCGGTTCGGCCGAATTCTCGAAATCCAAGCCGCTGATAGAGATTCAGGGCGCGGTTACGCTGGAAAGTTCCCAATCGGACAGGAAGACCTTTCTGCGCGGCGGACTTCATGACTTGCTTGAGAAAAGCGGTCCCGATTCCCTGATTCTGCCACTGGGGATGGATCACCAATTCGCGCACGTGGACGTCATCCGGCCGGTATTCCACCGCTGCATAACCGCAAGGGATATCACCGTCCATTATGATGTCGAACTTGGCGCCGCGCCAATTGCTGTCGAAGTGGCGGTCCTGGTCGGCGTCATCCCACGGTCCAAATTGCGCAATCACCACGTCGCGATACGCGCCATGATGTGCTTCCCGTGCGAAAGCCGCGTCCGAGTCTGTCGCTGGTCTGGTGGAGAGCCGCATGAGTGATAAAGCCATTAGACCTCTGTGGAAACGGCGAGGAAAGTAAAAAAGGAGTCCGCGCTTTGGATGGTTTGCGAACCTTGCGGTTTCAGATCAACAGAACACCGCGTTTCGCCTAACGGGAAAGCTCAGCGACCCCGCGGAGCGCCGTTCGCTGAAGCGCTTGGTTCCGCTTCATTAGTGACAATCTTTTTATGACAATACCAGCAATAACCACTGAAAAGCGCAATACCCGCATCCTCGACGGAAAGTGCCCTCCGACAACATGGACATCGCACTCCGAACCGCCTTCTCATGTACCACCTCATCAGCGTGGGAGAGACTACAAGAACGGCAACAGAGGAAATTCCCGTCCAGCCTATTGGCCAACGCTTGTAGTCGCAGAAAACCAAAATCGAAAGACCAGCGAGTTGCGCACCGAAGGCAACGAGATATGCAATTCCCCATCTCTTTGGCTTCCGAGGAATCAGGTTCTGCTGTTGCGCAATGAACTCTTCTCGTGTCATAATGAATCCGCTTCCCTTCACAGCGGTCAACTGCGCGAACCCCATTAAACCTCTAAGGCAACCGCGAGGAAAGCACAAAAACATCCTGCTTTGAACGATTTGCAAGCCCCACTCCCACCTAGAATCGTGGGCCTCGACAGCCCACCCCTCAGCAGAGGTTCCCCATTTGCTTCTACTCTTGCGCAGGCAACCGACGCATACGTTGACGTCTCCTGCCGCGACAATGGGGCGTCCGGCTTAAAGCTCTGGACATCGTATTCCGATAATGGTATAATGCGAGGCGTGATGATTTACAACGAGAAGCGAGCGCGAGAGCGGCAGGCGCAAGGGGGATGCGCGCCCAAATCGGAGGCAGCACGGCGACAGAGCGCCGTGACTACAAGGAGAAGAGTGTCGGGAAGGCCGGTGAGAAGAACACGGGCGGGCGTGAGCCCCGTTGGGCAACGCCCCTCACGAGGACGCCCGTGCCACTATGGGAGG
>JBGOTY010000196.1:0-6693 GCA_041476745.1 Verrucomicrobiia bacterium
CAAGCATCTGATCATTTGACCCGCAAACCTGCCTGCTAGTGATCGTGCCGAGTTGCACGCTTTTGCTGAGTAGCTCGTACGGCACCGTAGTTTTGGCGTAAACAAGGTTTTGGCCATCGGTTGACCAGTCGGCTTCGCTAACTCCTTCATCCACCAAAGTGGCTTGAGTATTGGCAGTTCGAGGGATGACATAGAGGGACGGGCGCCCCAGTGTTTCTGCGGTAAATGCGATCACCTTTCCGGTCGGGGAAGGGCTCACCCACAAGATTGAGAACGGGAACCGAACCAACAATTGATCGGCCGGCGGTTCGGAGGGCAGGACATTGCGGATGATGATCTCGTGGATGTTGGGAGTGAGATCGTCGATCTTGGCTTTCTCATCCGCCGACATCGCGTCGAGGACGGGGGCGATGGCCTGCGGATTGGTTTGTCGGAGATAGAAGGTCGCCGACTGGAGCAGCCACGCTCCGTTGTAGGTGTTGCCGACCTCCACTTTTTCCCATTTTTTGAACGGCACGGACTCGGTGAAATTGCTCCAGGCACCGTGATAACCCTGGATGACGTTCACCAAGTGGTCGGCGGATTCGGTCACGCGGTCAACGTCGTCGGTGCCCAGCAATTGCGCGTATTCATCCCAGGTCTTTGGTTTGACGTCGCGGACGGCGATTACGTGCCGTGAATCCGGCAGCCAGGCGCGAGCGTCGGTCGCCGGGCCGAGGATGGCGCCGGAGTTGTCGATCAACCAGGTGCCATCATTGCCCTGCACGAAGGCGTGCTGGCCGTCGGGAGCCCAATGAATGAAGTCGTGCAGGTCGCAGCCCGTGCCCAGCAGTAAGAGACCGCCGAAGGCGCCGAAGAGGAAGCGTTTGGGAAAAATCCGGGAAGAAGTCATTGCAAGTTCTCCTTAGAGTTGGCAGCAGCAGAGGCCAAGAGATAGATCCGTTGGTTGGACCAGAACGGAAGCGATTCGATCTGGCGTTTCACCAGAGCCGGCCGGAGTCCTGCAACTTTTGGCGAACCTGCTGTGGCGGGCCGGGTTACATCAGCAGCGTATTCGCTACGTAGGTTCGCGTGGATCACCAGCGCGGTGAGGCCCACGCCGACCACGAACGAAGCGGCCAAGGCGAACGCCTGTTCGGCGCGATGCCGCCAGACCAGCCGGTGAATCTGGTTCGGCATCTCGACGATGGGCGCAGGGCGGCGCACCACCTCGGTGGCCAGGTGAACCGTTTCCTGCAGCTCCCGGGCCTGCGCCGCTGCCGCCGGATCGTTGGCCAGATAATCGGCCAACAACACCTCGGCGTCCGGGTCGAGGCGCTTCAGTGCGCGGTCCATCAACAAGCGTTCCAAAATATCGGGTTTCATAAATCTGTTTCCTCTGTCTTTGTCATCGTGCCGCGCAACTGGCGCACGGCGTTGTGCAGGCGCGAGCGGACGGTCCCGATGGGGATGTCCAGCACGTGGGCGATTTCTTCGTAGGACAATTCCTGTTCGAGCCGCAGTTCCAGCGTGTCGCGCAATTCGGCGGGGAGACCGCGGATGGCTTCCCGCATGGCCGCGAGGCGATCATCTTTGGCGGCAGGTTCGGGCGCGGGTTCGTACCATGTTTGCGCGACGGGCAACGGATCGCGCTGGCGGCGGTAGTGTCGGGCGAGCATGTGGCGGGCGATGCCGAACAACCAGGCGCGGGGCATGGTCACCGCGGGCAATTGATCCGTCTGACGAACGACCTGCAGGAAGGTTTCCTGCAAGAGATCGCCGGCCGTCGCGTTATCGGGACAGCGTCGGGCGATGTAACTATACAGCTCGCCCGAATGCTGCCGGTACAACTGCTCGATCATCCCTGGTTCGGATTGCACGTTCGTAGGATTGTCTCCTGTATCCTAGTAGTTGCAAGTCGAACCCGAAAAGTTCATGTGGAGCGGCGGATTTGTTAACCCCAAATTCAAAACCAAAAAGTCACGTTGAAAACCCGTTCTTCCGTGGTATGTTTGGCGAATAGGGAAGACGAGCGAGGAAATAATGAGACTAATACTTCACAAGATGTTGCGTCCTGAAAAGCCCGGCGATCCCTTCGTCCATCTGGCATATACAGGGGAAATGGACAATGTTCCGCTAGTCGGAGGTATGATAACAACCGGCGCACTCAAGACGCAAATCGGTGGGGTTACATTCGACCATGTAACGGGGTGGTTTGCGACCGAATGGGACGACCCCAATCTTGCGTCTGCCATCAAGGACGTAGAAGACGGGAAATCGAACAAGCAGGTCTTGAAGGAACATCTTGCGGAAGGTTGGAAGATTGTCGACCCGCCAATTGCCCTTTTCCGAGTATAATTCCATCAGTTTCCCCTATAAACATTGCGATTCCCGCAATGTGTACAAATTGTCCCTATGTTTCCAGTGGCACTGATACGCATAAAAAGTGTTTTGGCCAGAAAAAGCCTGCAAACATTGACGATTTTGCGAGGTAGCTTATGCGTACAAATCAATCTTCGAGGACGGAAATACGGACTATTCAATACGTGAGAAGTCAGCGACGCGGGCGCTAGCCCGCGTTCGCTGCACTGAATGGTTAGGGCTTATCAAGATACGCCAAAGGGTTTTGACCATTCTTGATGTTTCGATCAGTAGTCTCGTATGCAGTCCTGCGCATCTTCTCAAAATCGGCGATGTTTATGCCTGTGCCCTCTGCTCGGCTGCGCCACGACGCTATCTGGCTCTCCAAAAACTCCATCTTGCTGTTGGCTTCAGAAACGTAATTGGTCTTTCCCTCTGTCCGAGCATACTCTTGAATCCTCGACCAAGCTCCTGCCGCCGAATACAAGGCTTGCCCCTCAGCTTTAAGAACTGTCCTCCCGGCTATGAATACGAGGCAAATCAAACCGGAACAACCCACGAGCCCGGCAAGCCCAAGTGCGATTAGAATCTTCTTCATCAGCCATCCTCGTCGAGCCACTTGATCACTGAGGGAACATTTTCGCTGAACGCAATCTGGCTGGCAAGCTTTCAAAAAATCTTCTAACGGCTTCCGACGCTACCGAGTTGTTTTTCGTAGAAAATGCACTCGAGGCCTGCGAGTTGTCCACGGCGCACTTCCTTGAAGCCATTTTTGGTGTAGAAGTGTTGCGCTCCCACCAGGACGACGGCGGTGTCCAGGTGTAATACGGAGTAGCCCAGTTCGCCGGCGCGCTTTTCCAGCGCCGTGAAGATCGCCTGGCCATACCCGCGTCTTTGAAAATCAGGATGAACTCTCATCCGTTTTATCTCGGCTCGATCAGGGTCGGTCCGCCGCAGCGCTCCCATCGAGACGATACGGCCCTGGAGCGTGCCGACGAGGAATTCGCCCCCGTTGTCGAGGTAAACAGCTTCGATTTGATTGAGATCCGGATCCCCAGCGCTGTTCGAGAAAGCGCCAGCCGCGAGCAAGGCCGTTTTGTGCAACTCGCAGACGGCATCGTGGTCGGACGGTTGATAGCGGCGAATGTTTATCATGATTGATTTGCTGGTACAAAAGTACTGAAGGGCGATGAGGAAGACGAGGTTTTATGGGCCTGTATCGACAATCGATAATTTTGCTGGACACGTGTGATGGCGTGGGGTATGGTCGACGCGTGAATTGTGGATGGACAGGAGCCTCCTTCGCGGGAACGCTACGGCGGCCAAGGCGGCGGCGGGCTTGGTACCCCGATCTCAAAATCGGGGCAGGCCCTACAATTCGGAGGCATCACGGCGACAGAGCGCCGTGGCTACAAGGAGAAGGATGTCGAAGAGGCGGGGAAATTCGTCGGACGCGGTTGCCGCGACAACTACATCGCGGCGTCTCGCCTTCGGCTCGGCTCACAGAAGCGCCGCTACACGGGCGGGAGCCTACTTCGCGAGGACGCTACGAAGGCCAGGCTACCCGCGCCACTAGGGGGGAGAGGGGCCTATATACGTTTCTGCGAAACGAACCCACCGTTTTTCGAGGATTTTTTCGATGCAACCGTCACTGCTTACAGGACTTGCGGGGGAAATTTACGGAAGAATTCGGTGGGTTCGTTTGGGAAAACGAACCCAAAATAAGGGTGTTTTTTGAGGAGGTTCGGTTGCCACGGACACTAAATCGCGGCATCTCGTCCGACTCGGTTTGGAAAACGAACCCAATTTGGGGGGTAATGGGGGCTGAAAACACGTGTTTGGGGAAAACGGACCGAAAATGCCATTGGGAAAGTACCTATGGAGACCTGCGGTCGGATGAAGTGCGCGGTCGGGAGACCGGCGCACAACGGAAGGGAGAACCCACTTTCGGATGGCGAGATGATGATGCGACATAGCGAACCGCGGTCAGCGCCCGCGGCTACAACACCGGCAGAAGTTTACCATCGCTGCGGGGCCGATTTTTGGCAGGTTGCGGGGATGCGACTTGAATTTGCTTTTCGTGGCGAGGGCAACGGGTTAAACTGCGACCGACCTGACACGGCTGCGGTAGGCGACGGCAGCATGAAAACGATCTTCGATCAGTCTGAGTGCCAGAATCTTAAGAACGCGCTCGGCAAGGAGTGGTTGGAAACCAACGGCCTTGGCGGGTTCGCCTCTTCGACGATCATCGGCGCCAATACGCGGCGGCAGCACGGACTCTTGATTGCGTCGCAGCGACCGCCCGTGGAGCGGCACGTGTTGCTCGCGAAATTCGAGGAGCGCGTGGCGGTCGGCGGACACGAGTCCTCGATTTCCACGAATCTTTACCCCGGCACGATCTTCCCGCACGGCTTCAATATCCAGATGGAGTTTCGCCTGCGCCCGTGGCCCACGTTTCGGTACGCCGACCACGATTTTGAAATTGAGAAGAGCGTGTTTCTGGTGCAGGGGGAGAACACGGTGGTGGTCAGCTACCGCAACCTGCGGTCGCGCGCGCCGATCGAGTTGAAGCTGCGGCCGCTGCTGGCGTTCCGCGATTACTGCGCGCTCGCCGAGCGCGATGATGCGGTCAATCTGGCGGTCGAGCGCGCCAACGGCACGCTTTCCGTGCAGCCGTACGACAATCTGCCGCGGCTTTACTTTTACACGAAGCCCGACGCGGTCGACACGAAGGCGGATTGGTATCTGGATTTCACGTATCCGGTGGAGGAGGAGCGGGGCCTGGATTTCAAGGAGGACTTGTTCACGCCGTTCGAGCTTTCGTATCGGCTGACCGAGGGACAGACCATTCACATTGTCGTTTCGACGGAGAAGAAGAATGCGGTCAACGGGGAAGATCTCGTCGCGGGCGAGCGGCAGCGCCGCAAGGAATTCGAGCGCGTGAGCGATGCGTGGCGGCAGCCGCTCTGCATTGCGGCGAATTCATTCATTGCGCGGCGCGGGAAGGACGACCTGACGGTGCTGGCCGGTTACCCGTGGTTCACGGATTGGGGCCGCGACACGATGATTGCCTTACCGGGACTCACACTGACGTCCCAGCGGTACGATGTCGCGCGCAAGATTTTGCTCACGTTCGCCCAGTATTGCGACAAGGGAATGATCCCGAACGTGTTTCCCGACGCGGGCGCGGAGCCGCAGTACAACACCGTGGACGCGTCGCTCTGGTTCGTGGTTTCCGGCTGGAAGTACTGGAAGGCGAGCGGGGATGACGACGGCACGAGGCAATTGCTGCCCGCGCTGGCGGAGGTCGTCAAGTATTACAAGGAAGGCACGCGCTTTGACATTCGCGCGGACGACGATGGCCTGATCACGGCGGGCACGCCCGGCACACAGTTGACATGGATGGATGTGAAGGTGGACGGCTATGTGCCGACGCCGCGCCATGGCAAGCCGGTCGAGGTCAATGCGCTCTGGCTCAACGCGCTGCTGATGCTGGCCGAGATGGAGGAGAAGCTGGCGCGGAACATTCATGCCGCGGTGATCCTGCGCAAACTCGCCGACCAGGTCGCGGGGAATTTCGTCAAGGCGTTCTGGTTCCGTGACGGCAATTATCTTTACGACGTAATCCAGGGCGACTTCCGCGATCCGAGCGTGCGGCCCAACCAAATCTTTGCCGTCAGCCTGCCGTATTCGCCGCTGGACAAGGCGCAGCAGAAGGCCGTGCTCGACGTGGTGACGGAGCAGTTGCTGACGCCGTATGGGCTGCGGTCGTTGACGCCGAAGAGCGACAAGTATTGCGCGAAGTACACGGGCAACCAGTGGCAGCGCGATTGCGCGTATCATCAGGGGACGGTTTGGGCGTGGCTCATCGGGCCGTACTGCGACGCGTACGCGAGAGTGAACGGCACCGGCAAGACGCAGCGCAAGGAAATCGCGCGGATCATCCAGCCGCTGCTTGACCACCTGCAGGAAGCAGGTTTGGGCAGCATCTCGGAGATTTTTGACGGCAACTCGCCGCATCGCCCGGTCGGTTGTTTCGCCCAGGCGTGGAGCGTGAGCGAAGTGCTGCGCGCGTACGACACGTATGTGCGGTGATCGTCAGTGAAAACAAGTCACTGCGCGCTCCAGGGCAAGAAATGGATAGAATACAATTGTGAAAATCTACGATATCAGTGTGTTGGTGTGTGACGGGACGCCGACGTGGCCCGGCGATCCGAAACTGACGATGCGCCTAGCGTGCAGCATTGCCCGGGGTGATGCGGCCAACGTTACGCACCTCGACATGGGGGCGCACACGGGAACGCACCTGGACGCGCCGTTTCATTTCGTCGCAAACGGCGCGGGCATCGAGCA
>JBGOTY010000197.1:0-6682 GCA_041476745.1 Verrucomicrobiia bacterium
ATTCCCGCACGCAAGACTTGCGAATGAATCTCATAGTGTCCCTATAGCACAAACCCCAAGCAGGCGGGCAAAATGTCTGGCGCGCCCAGCCAACCGACGTGTTACGTCCCTTTCTGGGCGCCACATAACTTGACTTTATAATAGCATAACCACGAGTAAATACAAGGGGAAACAGGTCATTCCCTCGAAACGACAGGGACATCGTGGCCCCCTTGTAGGATGCAAAAACTCATACGCTCCGAATTGGGCCGTTAGCGGGCACCGAGGCCGGTCAGGACGACGGGGACGGTGCGGGCGAGGATTTTCAGGTCGAGCCAGAGGGACCAGTTGTCGATGTACTGGAGATCGAGCTGCATCCATTGGTCGAAGCCGATTTTGTTGCGACCGCTGATTTGCCAGATGCAGGTGAGGCCGGGTTTCATGGAGAGGCGGCGGCGATGCCACGGATTGTAGCGCTGCACCTCGGTCGGGATGGGCGGCCGCGGACCGACGAGGCTCATGTCGCCGATGAGAACATTCCAGAGCTGCGGGAATTCGTCGATGCTGGTGCGGCGCAGGAACCGCCCGAACGGCGTGACGCGGGGGTCATCCTTCATCTTGAAGACGGGGCCGCTCATCTCGTTGAAAGCCTCGAGTTCCGCGCGCAACATTTCGGCATTGGTGACCATCGAGCGGAATTTGTACATCGTGAAGAGGCGTCCGTGCAGGCCGCTGCGTTTCTGTCCAAAAAGGATGGGGCCGGGCGAGGTGAGTTTGATGACGATGGCGACGGGCAGCAGGACCAGCGGCCCGAGAATCGCCAATCCGATGAGCGCGCCGGCAATGTCAATCAGCCGTTTGCAGACGAGCTGCCAGGAAGTCTCGGGGGTGGTGCTGAAAATCAGCAGCGGTTTTCCGTAAAAATCGTCCACCGTAGCCCGGGCGATGGAGGTCTTTACGAAGTCGGCCACCAGCCACGCCTCGACGCCTTCCACCTCGCAGGCCAGGATCGCTTTTTCGATTTCACTGAACGCGGTCTGGCTGACGTTGAAGACCACGCAACCGACGGGGAGGCGGTGCAACAGCACGGGGAGCTCGGTGAGGAGGTTGTTGTTGGGATCGAGCCGGGCGGCGACGCGCAGGCTCCACTCGGGATGTTCCTCCAGCAATTTGGTAAATTCGGCGTTCCGCTCTCCCGATCCCACCAGGATGACTTCCGTCAGGTCTTTCCCCCGGAGGGCGCGATTCCGCATGTACACCTGAAAGAATCGATCCTTGGCAAAAAGCGCAGCGATGCTGAACAACGCGAAGATGACGATGACGGCGCGACTGAGCATGGCCAGCCTGAAGAAGTACATCGCGGCCATGACCGCCAGGGTGCAGATGGCACAACTCTTGACGAGAATCCAGAGGGTGTTGCGCCGGCGGAGGGTGTGGGCGCGGCTGTAGAAGCCATTCAGATCGAGCAGAAACGGGTAGAGCGGGAGGATGACCAGATACAGCCATTTGTAGTAGCGAAACGGGGCGATCATTCCGAACGCGGTCGCGATGCCGTGGAAGGAGAGCGGGAACGGAAACAGATAGGCGAGTTGCTCACGCAACGCGTGGGCCAGCCGAAAGACGACGGCGATCAGCAGCGCATCGCCGATCTGGTTGACCTGAATGATAAATTCTCTTCGTCGACTCGGCATTGGAACACCCAAACGCTCCCGGGGAGCGAGTTCATGTACACAACCAAATGCAGGTGGCTTTGCTTCCGGCCACCGCTACTTCGCGACCAAAGTGGGGTAGATATCCTGCACAAATCCGGCCACAACCTTCATCGTTTCTTCTTCCGACTTGCCCGTGCCGCCCGTAGCCGCGTTTTTTGTCACGGGTATGTGAATCAAAATGTAGGCCCAGCGATGGTTGGTGTTGTACAGCACGCGGTCCTTGGCCGTCCAATAGATGCGCTGCCAATGGTACGGGGTCACCCGGTTCTTGCCCACGAACCAATACAGAAATATCGAATTTGCTCTTGCGACGCGTCCGTCGGACAATTGCACGTCCCGGGTGGCATTCAACCGCGACACGGAGAGCACGCCGCCCTTCGCAGCGGGTGTGGGGATTTGTTCGACCTGTAGACTCCCCAGTCCCCAACCCTGGCCGGTCAGGCAGAGTTCAGGGCGATGGATACTGGTCACATCGCGACCCGCCAGCACGATTGAGCAAAATAACTCGTCGCCATCCTTGTCCTTGAACATACGCCGTGACCCCATCGTGTCTTCCGGCAGTATCCGCTTCTCGTCTTCCGTCAAACCCGTCAATTCTCCACCCGTCCAGTCGCCGACCTTGTCCGTCAAAGCCGGCTGGCCGTCCGGAGTAAGCTTCACGCCTGGCTCGGAAACCTTCGTGACATCGGACGTCATCGCCGTGAACAGCACCCCGCCGCCGAGAATCGCGACCACAATGGCGATTTGCCTTGTGCTCGGTCCGCGGCGCGTTGGCACCACGGCGGCTCGCACGGGAGATGGTTCGGCAGCGGCTTGCGCCGTGTTTGCGTCTGATTCGCTCATGCAACTCCTTCCGTCATAACAGAGGCCCGCCATCGCGTGGGCCACCGTCCGTCGGTGGCAGTGGTGGCTTCAGCCAATTCTCAAAATAGCGGCGGAACGGGAAGTTCAATAGCAACCCGATAATTACCATCGTCGACAAGGCAACGCCAAAGACGATGAAGCCCGAGTATTCGTGATACGCCTTGCTCGCAATCTCCTGGCCGTAAACCTGCGCGACCAGAGCGATGGAGGTTACGCGCGCGATGTTGCCCAACACCGCCAGGGGCATCGCGCTCAAGAATAACACCCATCGTTTCCATTGCATGTGCTGCGTCACGTAAGCATAGGCGGCGGTCACGGTGGTCAGCGCCATGAGCGACCGAATCCCGCTGCACGGCGCGGCCACGTCAAAATGAAACACCCGGGAATAAATCCCGGTACCGATCCGCGTCGTCTCGACGCCAAACACGTTCAACAGTCCTGTGGATGATCGGGCCATCAACAGTTGCAGCGGGAACCCGACCCGTTCATCCAGAAAATTCAATGGGATCATCAGCAGCAGAAAGCTGATGGGGAAAAGGAGCAGGCGGAAAACTCCGCGTCCCCCCAGCGCCAGCGCCAGGCCATACAGCAGGATCACGAAGGAGAATACCACGATGCGCGGTTGCATCGCCTTCACGCCGAAGTAATACACAGCCATCGCGACGGCAACCACGACCATTCCTCGCGGAACGGGGTCATCCATTGTCTCCCGGATCCCACCCCACAAGGCTGTCACTTGCCAAAACAAGAGAACGGGAGCCATCTGGCGCACATAGGGCGTTAATGAATCCGAGAAGAGGTCCGGAGTCATCAGAATGAAAACTGTGGCTCCCAACGCGATCCAGTAGGGCTTCCAATTCCGTTGCTGGTCGATATCGCGGTTGGAGAGATTCCACCAGACAAGACCCAGCGCAATCAACGGAATCAGTGGCCCGTGGGAGTAATTCGAGACATGGTTCCAGTGACTGACGAGCCATTCGTAGCAACTCATCTGGGTAACATGTTGGATTTCAACAGATTGCACAAAATACGCGTAGTAGACCAAGCCGGCCAGAACAACCCCAAGGGCAACCTTCACCCAGTCGATAGTACTGGAGGGTAGTCTAACAGCCGCAATCGAAGTCCCGTTACTCATTCAGATATGATATTTGAGACCAAATCCCTTGAAAAATCTCCACTAGTTTAAGGCCACCCGGCATCCTTGTCAAACCCGCCCGCTTGCCGTCGCGCGGCCGCTCGGCTACCATTCCGCAATGAAACGGCTCACCCTCTTCGCGCTCATCCTCGCCTTCGCAAGCTGCCAGCGCGCCCGCCAACCCGAACCAGCCACCCTGACGTTCGCCCGGGGGGCTGATTCGCAGAAGCTCGACCCCGCCGACGTGGACGACGGCGAATCGATCAAAGTCCTCGTCAACATCACCCAGGGTCTCGTCCGCTTTAAACACGGCACCACGGAAGCAGAGCCCTGCCTGGCAACTTCCTGGACAATCAGTCCTGACGGCCTCGCCTACACTTTCAAGCTCCGTCAAGGTGTTCGCTTTCACGATGGCACACCACTCGACGCGCCAGCCGCCGCGTTCTGTTTCCTGCGCCAAATGGACAAGGCCAACCCCGCACATCTGCCGGAAGCCACTTTCGCGTACTGGTCAGCCATGTTCAATATGATTACCGCAGTCGAAGTCGTCGACCCGATGACCCTGCGCCTGCGGCTGCGCGAGCCGCATGCGCCACTGTTGGCCAGCCTCTGCATCCCGGCGGCACATTTCATCAGTCCAAAGTTCATCGACCAGCGTCATCCTGTCGGCACTGGCCCGTTCCGCTTCGTGGAATGGGTGCCGAACGAACGCATCGTGCTCGAAGCCAATCCCGACTACTGGGAAGGCAAACCAAAACTCCAGCGCCTGGTATTCAAAGTCGTTCCCGACTCCGCCACGCGACTTATCCAGCTTCAAATGGGCCAAATCCAGGCAATGGACGGCATTGACCCGAACGATCTGCCCATCATCAAGCTCGATAAAGCGCTGCAGTTGCTCACCGCGCCGGGATTGAATGTTTGCTACCTGGCCTTCAATTGCCAAAAGCCGCCTCTCGATAACAAGGTCCTGCGCCGCGCGATTGCCGCCGCCATCAGCAAGAAGGACATCATCGACGATGTCTATCGCGGCGCGGCCATCGTCGCCCGAAACCCGTTGCCGCCCTTCGTCGCCGGGCATAACGACGCGATCCCGGAACAACTCTATGAAACCACCAAACCCTGGCCCACCGTGAAGACTCCCTTGCGGCTGGAAGTAATGACCAACCCGCGCCCGTACCTCCCCAACCCGCTCCGCGCCGCGGAGATGATCAAATCCGACCTGGCGAAAATCCAGGTCCCCGTCGAAATCGTCCCGAATGAATGGGGCGCGCACCTCAGCCGCACGAGCCACGGCGACCACCAGATGGCGTTGATGGGCTGGGTCGGCGACAACGGCGATGCGGACAATTTCCTGTACGTGTTGCTCGACAAAGATACCGCGACGCTCGGGTCCGCGCTCAATATCTGTTTCTGGATGAACGACGCCTACCATGATCTCATGGTGACCGCCCGACGGGAACTCGTTCCCGAGAAACGCGCGGCGCTCTATCACAAATCGCAGGAGATCATCTTCGAGGAAGCGCCCATGGTCCCGCTCGCGCATGCGGAATCGCTCATGGCCTGCCGCGCGAACACTGGCGGCATCTTGTTCGAGGTTAATGGCGATATCCTCTTCTACAAAGCTACGGTGAAGTGAGCACGCGGAACACCGTGAAGCGCCCACTTTCCATGATTCGCTGGAAATGACGGAGTTGTTCCGGTTGGTTCTCGAACAAGAGCGCTGCGCAGTGCGCGTCCAGTGGCCCGAGCTTGTCCGCTTTGTAGCGCCGCGAATCCTGCCCGTCATACGAGAACCCGACGTCGTACACAAAATAACCGGCCTCATACTTGCGCGCAAAGGCGTAGAACTGATTCTCGCTCCCATAAATCGCCGCCAACATTTCGCGATAGCGTTCGCGAATCCGCTGATTCTCGAACTTCGAATGCATGATGATCGGTCGCCCCGTATGAGCAAGGAACACAGGTGAATCCCCGATCGAGGCGAGCACGACGACGTTCGTCGCCGTGTTTTCCTCCAGCCATTTCACGATCGGGCGATACTCGTCCGGCGACGGCTGCTCTCGTTTGAGCGGCGCAAAGTTCAGCATCGCCAATTGCCACACGGCGGCGACAAAGACCACCCACTTTCCCCAGGTGCGTTCCGCCACCAGGCCCGCCGCCACCACCGCGACCGCAAACCCCAGAAACGTAAAGCAGCGCAACACCATCCACGCCAACGGCACGAGCAATAACGTAAACACGATAAAGATATCCGTGGCGCAAGCACCGCGTTTACCGCTGGTGAACAGGTATCCCACCGTCGCCAACGCCAACGGCCCGCACCACAGCAAGCTGTGCCAGAACTCGTGCCACGGCGCGGTTTCAAACGCTCCCCCTTCCCACAACAGCCGCGCCTCCCACGGCAGGTCCGCGGGATTGACCGGTTTCACTCCCAAAAGGCGCAACTTGTATACGAAAAGTTGGTACACATGCGCGTACTCGCCGTAGGACTTCTGCAGCAGCACGCTCACGAGCAGCAAGCCCGCCGCCCAACTCGCAAACACCAGCGTCGCCCGCTTTCGTCCTCCATTGATCCACACGGCCAGCGCCAGCGCGTAGAGCACGCACATCATCGGTGACAGAAAAATCTGTTTCGCCCGCAACACGGGGACCAACACGCAGCCCGCCGCCAGCGTCAGGACAAACCAGGTTAGCCGCGGTGTTTCACCCTTGCCGAGGTACACCAGCGTCGTGGCCAGCAACAGCGGCGCCATCACGAACTGCGTCAGATGCCAACTCGCCAGCGCCGCGAGCCAGAACAGCGCGGCCAGAAACTGGTGGCATTTCCGCTGGTCCTGCAGCGCGCGCACCGTGAAGAAGAGCGCGAAAATCATGAGCGGAATTGCAAAATCTTCGCGCAGAAACAGGTTCTTCACCGTCCGCCCATAACTCGGGTACAACGCCGCGTAGAGCGCGCTGGCGAAGACCCCCGCCCCATCGCTGCGCCAGAGCG
>JBGOTY010000198.1:0-6675 GCA_041476745.1 Verrucomicrobiia bacterium
AAGCCGCCGGGCGTGGCGCTGTTGCGCACGACGATTGGCGGCGAACGGATTATCGATATGCCGACCGGTGAAGATTTACCGCGTATTTGCTAACGACAGAGACAAACCCTAAAGACTACAAAATGAAGATCAATTCACGACAATTCGTGACCATGGACGGAAACGAGGCGGTGGGCCACGTGGCTTATCGCACCAACGAAGTCATCGCCATTTACCCGATCACGCCATCGTCACCCATGGGTGAGTGGGCTGACGAATGGGCCGCACACGGCATTCCCAACATCTGGGGCACAGTGCCGTCAGTCGTCGAAATGCAAAGTGAGGGCGGCGCGGCTGGCGCGGTGCATGGCGCGCTGCAGACGGGAGCGCTCACGACGACCTTCACCGCGTCGCAGGGCCTGCTGTTGATGATCCCCAACATGTACAAGATCGCGGGTGAATTGACGCCAGCGGTGTTTCACATTGCGGCGCGCTCGCTCGCGGCGCAAGGGTTGTCGATCTTCGGCGACCACGCGGATGTGATGGCGGCACGCCAAACGGGGTGGGCGATGCTCGCGTCCAACTCCGTGCAGGAGGCGATGGACTTCGCGCTGATTGCGCAGGCGGCAACACTCGAAGCGCGCGTGCCGTACCTGCATTTCTTCGATGGGTTCCGCACATCGCACGAAGTCTCCAAGATTGAGGTGCTCACCGACGACGACATACGGATGATGATTGATGACACACTCGTGCTCGCGCATCGCTTGCGCGGGTTGTCACCCGATCATCCCGTGCTGCGCGGCACGGCGCAGAACCCCGATGTGTATTTCCAGGCCCGTGAGACCGTGAATCCGTTCTACGCGGTGTGTCCCGACATCACGCAGAAGGCGATGGACAAGTTCGCGAAGTTGGCGGGCCGCGCGTACCACCTGTTCGACTACCACGGCGCGCCGAACGCCGAGCGCGTGATTGTGTTGATGGGCTCCGGCTGCGAGGCGGTTGAGGAGACGGTGGATCATTTGGTGAAACGCGGCGAGACGGTCGGTGTATTGAAAGTGCGCCTCTACCGCCCCTTCGATGTGGCGCGATTTGTCGCCGCCCTGCCGTTGAACGTGAAGAGCATCGCCGTTCTCGACCGCACAAAGGAACCGGGCAGTACGGGTGAGCCGTTGTATCTGGATTGCATCGTCGCGCTCCACGAAGCCGGACGGACTGGGATAAATGTGGTTGGCGGACGTTACGGGCTTTCGTCGAAGGAATTTACACCCGCGATGATCAAGGCGGTGTTCGACAACCTGGCTGTAGCGAAGCCGAAGAATCACTTCACGGTAGGCATCGTCGACGACGTAACGAACACCAGCCTCGATTGGGATCCGTCGTTCTCGACGGAGAACCCGAAGACCGTGCGTGCGTTGTTCTACGGGCTGGGTGCGGACGGGACGGTGGGTGCGAACAAGAATTCGATCAAGATCATTGGCGAGGATACTGATAACTACGCGCAAGGCTACTTCGTGTACGACTCAAAGAAGTCTGGCTCGACGACGGTGTCGCACCTGCGATTCGGGCCCGAGCCAATTCGTTCGACGTATTTGGTGAGCGAGGCCAATTTCGTCGCCTGTCATCAGCCGATTTTCCTGGAGCGGTACGACATTCTCAAGGAAGCAATCCCCGGTGGCACGTTCCTGCTCAATACGCCTTATGGCCCCGATGAAATATGGGGCAAACTTCCGCGCGTTTATCAGGAGCACATCGTCAACAAGAAGCTGAAAGTTCATGTCATCGACGCGGTGAAGGTTGCGCGCGACAGCGGCATGGGCGGTCGCATCAACACCGTTATGCAAGTTTGCTTCTTTGCGATTTCGGGTGTGCTGCCGCGTGAGGAGGCGATCGAGGCGATCAAACGATCCATCAAGAAAACCTACGGCAAGAAGGGCGACGAGATCGTCCAGATGAACCTCAACGCCGTGGACAACACGTTAGTGCACCTACACGAAGTGAAGACGCCTGCTCGCGTCGAAAGCAGGGTCGAGTTGCCACCGCCAGTGGTGAAGGAGGCGCCGGACTTTGTGCGTGATGTGCTCGGCGAAATTATCGCGGGCCGGGGTGATTCGCTCCCCGTGAGCAAGCTGCCGTGCGACGGCACATTTCCAACGGCGACGGCGCGTTGGGAGAAACGCAACATCGCGCTGGAGATTCCGGTGTGGGACTTCGCGGTCTGCATCCAGTGCGGTAAATGCGCGATGGTTTGCCCGCACGGCGTTATTCGCGTGAAGGCCTACGAATCGAAAGTGCTGGCATCCGCTCCGTCGACGTTCAAGTCCACCGACGCGAAGGATCGCGATTGGAAGGAATTCGGTCTGAAGTACACGATTCAGGTCGCGCCGGAGGATTGCACTGGTTGCGCATTGTGCGTGGATGTTTGCCCGGCACGCAACAAATCTGAGACGCGGCTCAAGGCGATCAATATGGCGTCGCAACCACCTTTGCGCGAAGCCGAGGTGAAAAACTGGGACTTCTTCCTTGCGATCCCCGAACTTGACCGCCGCAAGATCAAAGTCGGCAGCATTCCGCAACAGCAGTTGCAGCAGCCGCTGTTTGAATTCAGCGGCGCATGCGCGGGCTGCGGCGAAACGCCGTACCTCAAGCTGATCAGCCAGCTTTTCGGTGACCGCATGGTGGCGGCGAACGCGACGGGTTGCTCGTCGATCTACGGCGGCAATCTGCCGACCACGCCATGGACGGTGAACAAAGAAGGGCGCGGCCCCGCCTGGTGCAACTCGTTGTTTGAGGACAATGCGGAGTTCGGGCTCGGGTTCCGTTTGTCGATTGACAAGCAGAAGGAATTCGCGGGCGAGTTGCTGCAAAAGCTCACGCCGCAGATCGGGAAGACGCTAACCGAGGCGATCTTGAAGGCCGACCAAATAGACGAAGCGGGCATTTTCGAGCAGCGGGAACGAATCATGGCCCTGAAGGCCAAACTGGCGGGCATGAACTCGCCGGAGGCGCGCGCGCTTCTCGCCGTTGCCGACATGCTCGTGAAGAAAAGCGTGTGGATCATCGGCGGCGACGGCTGGGCGTACGACATCGGATTCGGCGGGCTCGACCACGTTCTGGCGAGCGGTCGTAACGTGAACGTCCTCGTGCTCGATACCGAAGTGTACTCGAACACGGGCGGTCAGTGCTCGAAGTCGACGCCGCGCGGGGCGGTGGCGAAATTTGCCGCCGGCGGGAAACCGTCGGCCAAGAAGGACCTCGGTCTCATTGCCATGACTTACGGAAACGTGTACGTCGCGTCGGTCGCGATGGGCGCGCGGGACGAGCACACACTGCGTGCGTTACTGGAAGCCGAGAGCTACGACGGACCGTCCCTGGTCATTGCTTACAGCCATTGCATTGCGCACGGCATCAATATGACCACGGCGATGCAAAACCAGAAAGCCGCAGTGAACTCAGGGCAGTGGTTGCTCTATCGCTACGACCCGCGGCGTGAGTTGGCGGGCGAAATTCCATTGCAGCTCGACTCACGGGCGCCGAAGCAGAAGGTCGAAGAATACCTGCTGCTGGAAAACCGATTCAAAATGCTTACGAAGAGCGATCCCGCGCGGGCGAAGGATTTATTCCGCGCGGCACAGCGGGACGCCGAGCGGCGCTTCAAGTTCTATGAGCATCTGTCCGCCCGGCCATCAAATGGTCAGAAGGAACCGGCCCAACCGCCGCAGGCCGCAACCGCGGTAACATCGTGAGGTTATCATGGACTTGAGAACCACCTACATGGGAATGACGTTGCGCAACCCGCTTGTGGTATCCGCCTGCGGGCCGCTCTCTGAGGACATCGGCAACATCAAACGCGCGGAGGACGCCGGCGCGGCTGCCGTGGTGTTATATTCGCTATTCGAGGAACAGTTGCGGCTGGAAACGCGCGAACTGGACCATTATCTGACGCAGGGCACAGATTGTTTCGCCGAGGCACTCAGCTATTTTCCCAAGCCAGCACAGTTCCACCTGGGCCCGGAAGGGTACTTGAACCACATTCACAGTGCCAAGCAAGTCGTAGGCATCCCGATCATCGCCAGCTTGAACGGGACGACGGCAGGCGGATGGACCAAGTTTGCCAAGCAAATCGAGCAGGCAGGCGCCGATGCGTTGGAGCTGAACATTTACTACATCCCCACAGATTCGAAACTGAGCGGCGCCGAGGTCGAGCAAATGTATGTGGACATTGTCAAGGCAGTCAAGGGCGTGGTCGCGATCCCCGTAGCTGTGAAGTTGAGCCCATTTTTCAGCAATATGGCAAACATGGCGAAGCGTCTCGACGATGCGGGCGCAGATGCGCTTGTGCTGTTCAATCGATTCTACCAGCCCGACATCGACCTTGAGGAGCTGGAGGTGCGGCCCTCGGTGATCCTCAGCACGCCGCAGGCGTTGCGGTTGCCGATGCGCTGGATCGCGATTCTATTTGGCCGCATCGACGCCGACCTTGCCGCGACCAGCGGCATCCATCACGCGCCCGATGCACTTAAGATGCTAATGGCCGGCGCGGACGTGACGATGCTGTGCTCAACGTTGTTGGCGCGTGGTATCGAGTACATCCGCACCATCGAAACCGAAATGAGCCATTGGATGGAAGAGCATTGGTACGAGTCCGTCCATCAACTTAAAGGCAGCTTGAGCCAGATGCGCTGTCCCGACCCGAGTACATTCGAGCGCGCTCAGTACATGCGCGCGCTGACCACCTACAAACCAGCCTAGCGGAAAAGGATGTGACGGAAATGAAGTACACCAGAGAGGACGCCCTGAAGAGAATCCGGGAGCATCTGGCCGCCAGCACGCGTGACGATGAAACGACCTGTCAAGCTGCGGCACGGCTGGGGATTTTCTGTCACGGCTACGACCAGTGGACCGAGGAGCAATTGCGCGAACTCTATCCCTGGCTGGCCAAGAAAATGCCGCGCGACACACCGCGTGAGGAGTTCTTGAAACTAGTCGTGGCATGGGACGGCGCACGAATGCTGGCGCGTAAGTCACTCACGACATGCGACGTCAAAGTGTTGGATCATGAAGGTTGTCTCGGCTTCGACCGCTTCAGCAATCAGCAACTCAAGCAGCTCTTTCCGCAAGTCTTTGGCGCCGATGACGAAATCACGCAATGGTAAACTGCCAAAGTATTGGATGTCAGAATCCTTGCCTTGGTCCCCGACATCAATGGGGAGAGAATCCACGACGCGGTAAGCGAGTTGATGAAACCGAGAAAGTCCAGGACCCCTACCCTACTCAGCGGATGCGGAAGTAGAACAAGAGCAGGGGATCGCCCCGTCGCTAAACGCAGCCCTACTCATACTGACAATGTCTGCATCGCCCCATAGTTGCGTTGGAGACTGACCGACGCGCTGTGATTCAGGGTGACCATCGCTGGCGCTTCTTGCGGAAGCTTGGCGTCTCTCCCGGGCTCATTCCCCCCAGTTTGTGTTGGGAAGTCTGAAACAACCGAATATCACGGACATCACCGTCGTTTCGCACCGCCAATGGAAAGCCCATGCAACTCGCTAAAATTGCAGGGATGAAATTGGAGGCGGGTGTGAGAATCGAACGCCTTACCCTCGATTTTGTTGAGGTTCCGAACCTTTATATACAACAACTTGCAGACTACTCAAGCACTAGCCGTCCCTACTCGATCACTACACATTTAGTGGCAATTCCACTGGCAGTGGTAATCATCCAGCTCTTCGTTGACGCTACCGGTGATGTAGACCAGTATTCGCTTCCAAGGAAAGGGATGTTCCTCGCCGCGATGCTCCCCGAGGAAATTGAGCAAGGACGAGTTCTTTGATGACGCGGGCGTTTACCGTGGCGTATCGCTACTATGGCGCATTCTTGGCGGTGAAGGTCGCGATACTGAATGACCGCTGGGTAATTCACTGGGGCATTGAGCCGGTTTTCTCAAAACGTCCTTAGAAGAACCCGACCGCGCGGGTTGGATTCTACTATTGGAAGAGCTTGATGGAGACCGTTTCCGCGGTTTCATCCTTGCCCCGCAATGTCAGCGAATGGCGTACCGCGCTGTAGGTCCCGGATAATCGGAGCTGCTTGCCGTTGAATATGACGTCCGCATAAACTTTGTTGCGGGACGTCACCAGCAACTGTCCCACCACCATCCCCGGATCCGTGCTCAGCGCCATGTCGTAAACCCTGGAATCACTGGCGTCGGCGCTGAACTCGTAACTCACGTGCGCCGCCGGCGTTCGCACCACCGTCACCGCTCCGGTCCATGTGCCGCCGAGTTCCGCGGGCACCGTGGCCGGTACACCCCTCCAGTGGAAGGTGCCGAGGGTGTGGCCCAAAGCGTTGGTGGCGGGCACCGCCCCGCTGAGACTCTTGAGGCTCTTCACCGGGCCCAGGAAGCTGCCGGTCCAATTCGTCGTGCCGTCGGTCTGTTCCACAAACGGTCCGGTGACCTGTCCTATCGGTTTGTTCGTCTTGAACCCCCAGTGACCCGACACGCCGTTCAGTCCAAAGGTCTTGAGCCGAATTCCAAAGCCGCTGGTGCTGAAGTCATCCTCGAAGGTCAGGTACTGCACCCCTTTGTCAGCGCCACTGATGGTGACCTCCCAATCCCCCAACGGCGAGTTCTTGGCGTTGACAGTGATCGTGACCGCTGTGGGCATGCTGGTCATGCCAAGCGTGTCGATTGCGCGCACC
>JBGOTY010000199.1:0-6646 GCA_041476745.1 Verrucomicrobiia bacterium
CGCTGGCCATGCCTTCCCATCGGAAGATCGAGCCGTACACGTTCGGCTTCTTGAGCATCACGCACGCGTCGTTGACCAGGTAACGCGTCGGGAAATTATCTGTGCCGTCGAGGACGAGATCGTAGTCCTTGATGATGTCGAGTGCGTTCTCGCTCGTGATCTTGACGGGGTAGGGGATGAAATTGAGGTTCGGGTTGATCGCCTTGAGTTTTTCCTCGGCGCTCTTGAGCTTGTGCTTCCCCACGTCGCCCGTGAAATGAATGATCTGCCGCTGCAGGTTGCTGAAATCGACCGTGTTGAATTCGACCATTCCAATTGTCCCAACCCCTGCCGCCGTCAGGTACAACGCGATGGGCGAGCCGAGCCCGCCCGAACCGATCAACAACACTTTTGCCGCCTTGAGCCGCTCCTGACCCTACATGCCGACTTCCGGCAGAAT
Source organism: Verrucomicrobiia bacterium (assembly GCA_041476745.1). Classification (GTDB taxonomy): domain Bacteria; phylum Verrucomicrobiota; class Verrucomicrobiia; order Palsa-1439; family Palsa-1439; genus Palsa-1439. The sequence continues at coordinate 440 of JBGOTY010000199.1, forward strand.
CAGGTGGCGCGAATACCGCTTGATATCCTCATTGGTGAGTTTCGCCCGATCCTTGATGATCGGTTCGAGCTTGGCAAGGTTGCCGCCCGCAATCGACGGGACGATGGAAATCTCGTCGCCATCGTTGACGGGCGCGTCGTCGCCCCGGGCGCGGATGTCCTCGTCATTGACGTACACGCGCACGAAATTGCGCAGCTTGCCGTCCTCACTGTAGAGGTGCGGACGCAATTGCACGTGTTCGGTGGTCAGGTTGCCCAGCACCTCACTGATCGTCGCGCCGGATACTTCGACCGTCGACTGCCCGTTGGCAAAGCGACGCAAGGCCGTTGGAATTGTGACTTTAATCGCCATCGTTCTCTCCTGTGTGACTGTAACCCGCGAAGCCTAGTTTAGCGCACTACGCCGAAAATTCAATAGCCTCTTACTGCGAGTGTGATGCGGCGCGAAACCCCGTAGTTTCATGTCCCGCAGTCGGTTTGTTAGGACAATCGAAGTGTTGTTTGATTGATGGTGTGGTACGATCCCCTAGCGCTCATGGAGCACAAGTTCGTCAAGCTGGTTGGTGAGGCGACGGCACGAAAGTGGTGTTCCCGCCCGCACTGCTCTACTTGTGGGGCTCACGACTTCCGCAGTGCATTGGCACAAGCGTGCAACCAAGACCCAGAAGAATTGGCGCAGCTTCTTGCGAGTCTGCCATTGAAAGAGCTGCTTTCCGTACAGAACTGGGATGGTTACGTGCGAATTGCTTACTTCGAACTCAAATCGTATGGACTGCAGGAACGAGTCTTGACCAGTTGGCTGTCGCAGGCACAGGCGTCCGCTTCATTTGCGGATTTTGTGCTCTTTCGATTCATCCGGTACTTGCCGAGTCGCGAGTTGATTCGCAGACAATGGATCTCTGGTTGTCTAGATCTAGCATTGCGCTCCCGGCATTCTTCACTGGTTGAGAGTCTGCTTTGGACGCTCCAAGAATCGGCAAATCAACATCCCCGGTTGGTTGAATTGGCGCGAGAACTGGAACAGAACTATCCGTCTTTGACCAAGCCTCTGCAACGCTACTGCGTTGCGCTAAACGAAGCTCGCCCACTCAAGGTCCTGTTCGGTGACTGCAACAACCTGCTAGATTCGATCGTGCCGGATCTCCTCAAGAGAACCGAGGCAGCCAAGCATGGCATCGTTGTGAACACGGCCACCAACGGCACACAAGTTAAGGCGATGGCCCAAGCGGAGGCCTATGACCTATTTGTTCTTGTTTTGAACAATCTGCCTTTTCCACGCCTTGATCCATTTCCCGAGAATCGAATCGACAAGGCATTGAAGCTGGTGAGTCACCTGGCAAGTCGATATGACAAGCCTATAATTGCGCTGGCCGGATGGCCGGACGATCCTGAGTTGAAAACAAGAGCAGAGCGCGCAGGAAGCAGTGCGTTCTTTAAGCTTCCCTTCGACGCACGAAGCTTAATTGAAGTCGTGGCAGATCGTCTCGACCTGCGGGTGTAAGAGAACCAAGCACATGTGGTTGACCTCTACCATTCAGTGGTACTCGATAGTCGCTCAACGCCAGCAGCCTCATATGCCTCTGAGATGAGTTCACGTTTCTGAGTTGGACCGAGACACGTGGCGAGCCAAAAGTCCTCGACCTTGATCGAGCGTTGCTGCGCCAAATCTTTGCGACTCGGCCGGTATAACTGTTCTCGCTCAGCGGCCACGTAGCGGTTTCTACGGTGCCCGTACGGTTGGCAGCGCCTTTCATCGACAGCCAAAAGCTTCTGGGTAAACACGGGAATTTCTTTCGCCAGCGTTTGAAGAACTAGCTTGACCGCGTCAATCTGATCCCGTCGCTTGTGCGCGTCGTAACGATCCAGTCGTCGATCGACTTTCCGCCGAATCACAACGAGGGACTGGGGTCCACGCAAGCCAACATAAGCGCCAGTGATACCGATTCTTTGAGCTGTTATCATGGGATCCTTTCTGTCGAAGCGACGAGACTTTTCAGCCGTTTCCCTCTGTGGTCCGGCATTGGGGTGCCTGAAATAGAACTCATTTCACCTGCAACTTCCTTGTAGTATCACCGCCGTTCATATTTCTAACGAAACTTCACGGTTACAACCAACGCTTTAGGTAGCGGATGTTCTCACCCAACATCTCTCGCCAGTAATCCCGCGCATCCGGGCCTTTGGCCGCACAGTATACGCAGAACTCAGTGTATCCCACTTCTGCGCAAATCTTGATAATAGCCGCGTGCAATTGAGTTAGAATCGCTTCGTCGTTCGTGTTCCAATCAAGGATACCGCCCTGAAACTTCCGCCGCCACGGCACGCGCCATTTGAGACACTTCTCATACAAATCCTTGTCGAACACACTCGTGTGTGAAAACTTAAGGAACAAGAAGCTCTGTTGACGCGTCATCACGCAACACTCCTCACACAAGTCCTCAATCGATCTTAGGCCTTGGTTATCGGCGTCGAGCCAACTAGCAGGCTTGGTCATCCCGCGTGAATACTCAGGATGTTCGTTTGCCTTCCACTCCACAAGGTCCAGCAATGTGTCCATCAGTGATACCGGCTTGCGCAACGACGGAGAATACGTCCGGTAGAGATTGCTCGACAAGCTCGGAATGACGGATGAAGAGGAGGCCTTCGGTTAATCTACAAAAATTCAATAGTCTCCCGGTCGAAGGCCGAGCGGTCGTCCCGCAACCGCCAGGAATTCGATTCCACCGCCTTTCCCTTGACGACCGAGATGATCAGGTACGAAAAGTCGGGCCACGCGTGATCGAGGTCGAACTGCGACGGTCGGGCGGCGACATCCGGATGCGAATGATAGATGCCCAGCACCTGCAGCCCGCGCTTGTCAGCCTCGCGCTCGATTTTCAGGTAGATCAGCGGATCGATCAAATAGCGATTGCGGGCGCTGTCATTCCGCTGGTTGTCCGCAGAAATCACCTCGGTGACGATCCCATTCTGACCAAGCATCACCCCGCAGCCCTCGTTCGGGTAACTTGCCTCGAGGTGTCGGCGGATTTGATGCAGGAGTTGTTGCGAGAGTTTCATAACGTCTCCCAGAATTTCTCGCTTTGGTACCGGTTGCCGGCGTCGGGGCAAATGGCGACAAGGGCGCCTTCCTGAATCGTGGCCGCAATCTTCAGCGCGGCGCAAATGGCGGCCCCGGCGCTGACACCGACGTAAAGGCCTTCTTCGCGGGTGAGGCGTTTGGCCATTTGCTGCGCGGCTTCGGTGGAGATGCCGATGGTCTGATCCGGGACTTTTGCATCGTACAAATCAGGCACGTGCGATGCCGTCTCCATGTGCTTGAGCCCTTCGAGTCCGTGGAACGGGCCCTCGGGCTGGATGGCAACGAGCTTGATGTCGCGGTTGAATTCGCGGAGCCGCTTCCCCGTGCCCATCAGGGTGCCACTAGTGCCGAGACCGGCGAGGAAGTGGGTAATCTTGCCGTCGGTCTGTTGGATGATCTCGGGACCCGTGGTCTCGTAGTGAGCGCGTGGATTCTCGGGATTGCCGTATTGGTCGGGATACACATAGAGATCTGGTCGTTCTTTGTAAAGGCGCTGCGCCGCGAAGAACGCGCCATCACTTCCTTCGCTGGGGTCCGTGAGAACCAGATCGGCGCCGTAGGCCTGGAGCAGTTTCTTGCGTTCGGCGCTGGCGTTGGCGGGCATGAGCAATTTGCAACGGTACCCGCGCCGCGCGGCAATCATCGCGTAGGCGATACCGGTGTTGCCGCTCGTCGCGTCGAGGATGACCTTGCCCGGCGTGAGCTGGCCCGACAACTCGGCGGCGCGGATCATGCGGTACGCCGCGCGGTCCTTCACCGAGCCACCGGGATTGAACCACTCGGCCTTGGCGAGGATGCGGACGCGGGGGAACTCCTGGCCGATGCGCAACAGGGGGATGAGCGGAGTGTTGCCAATCTGTCGCAACAGCGCGTCGGTTTCCGTCGAAGGCAGGAGCGAGTCTTTGCCCATCGTCAGGCAGGCTGATCGCCGTGGATGATCGGCCCAACCCCAGCGGCTGGTACGAGGATGTTGGTTTGTGTGTACGTTCTGGCCATGGATAAATCCGGCCCGTTATCGGTGCTGAAAAAGCTGGTGGAGATGAGGGGATTCGAACCCCTGACCTCCTCGTTGCGAACGAGGCGCTCTACCAATTGAGCTACATCCCCAACCGTGGTGCAGCGGCACACCATTCCAAAAATAACCACCCGAGTCAAGCCGCCAAGCCCGCGCCGCAAGATGGCATGCCGCCTGCTAAAGACAACACACATGAAACAGAATGGAAGCAAGTCCACCCGTAAGAAGGCTCCAACCCTGGCGGAATTGATCTCCACAGTCAACGAATTGACGCGCGATGAGCAGCTTGGCGCGTACATCGTGGCTGACCTCATCAATTCACGTAAAGTACGTCTGGAAGGGGAGTTCCACGGACATCGCGTTCTTGTTGATTAGGCATTTTACGCATTAATCGAGCGTCTTGCGCGACGCTCTCGGTTTTGTAAAAAAACCTGCCCTTTCGCGCTCATTTTTGACACACTCGCGCAAGAATGAGCGCGCCTTTTCGTCCCAAACGTAAACTCGTCATCGGTGTAATCCACCTTCAGCCCCTGCCCGGCTCACCCAAATGGGGCGGCAACCTCAAGTCCGTCATCGACTACGCTCTCGCCGACGCGCGGGCCTATGAACGCGGCGGTGTGGACGCGATTATCGTCGAAAACTTCGGCGATGCGCCGTTCACCAAGGCTGGCGTCGGTCCCGAGACGATTGCGGCGATGTCGGCTGCGGGTTCCTCCGTGCGCGCTGTCACCGATCTGCCTTTGGGCTTCAATGTTCTCCGCAACGATGCCCGCGCCGCGCTAGCGCTGTGCGCGGCCTGCGGCGGCAGCTTCATCCGTGTCAACGTCCATACCGGCGCGATGCTCACCGACCAGGGCATCATCGAAGGCAACGCGTACGAAACGGTCCGCTACCGCGAACGGATTTGCCCCGCGGTGTCCATTTTTGCCGACGTGCACGTGAAGCACGCGGTGCCGCTCGGGGACTTTGAGATCGAAGACTCCGCGCACGATACCCTGGAACGCGGCCTGGCCGACGCCCTCATTATTTCAGGAACGGGTACCGGCGTCGCGGCGGACATTACCGACGTTCAGCGGGTGCGGCGCGCCTGCCCGAACGCGAAGATTCTCCTCGGCAGCGGCATCACCCTCGGCAACGTCCGCGAATTCCTCCGCCACGCCGACGGTGTAATTGTTGGCACGTCACTGAAGAAGGGCGGCAAACTCTTTCATTCCGTCGATCCCCGGCGGGTGGTCGCTCTGGCCAAAGCGGCGCATGGGTGAATCGGTGTCACCACGGCATTAACCGGGTTTGCGGCAACGGACGATCAGGAAATAGGCTACGGTGCGTGTGTCGGCAACGGCGGGACACTCGACCGTGGTTTTCTCGTCGGCGGAGGGTTCCACCACGCGTTCGATGCGGAAGCCCGTATCGAGCAGAAGATTGAGCCAGGCGCTTAACGTGCGGTCGAAAACAGGGATTTTGAACGTCCGCAGAGTCCCTTTGAGTTCCGCAGGTATGTTACTGAAGATCCACTCGCAAATCCGGCCGGGCTTCTGGTCGAAATATTCGCCGCAAACAACGCCCACTTTTTTACCACTTTCATCCCTTATCCAACGCCACAACGGCGTCTGGAAACACGGATGCGTGATGGAGAACTGAAAAAAACCGCCCGGTTTGATTACGCGAAACGCTTCGCGAATCGTACGGTCCGGCTCCGCCATGTCCATCAGGCTCATGAAAGCCACGGCAAAGTCAAACGTCCGCACCCCAAACGGCAGTTCCGCGCCGCTGGCGATCTGGTAGTCAATTCCCAGAGGCTGTTCGCACTCGGTTTGACGGGCGTGACGAATGAATGTTGCGGAGATATCGAGGGCAGTCATGGCCGCGCCGCGTTGGGCCAGCAGTCGCGTGTTGTGCCCCTCGCCGCACCCGATATCCAGACCGCGCAGGCCGTCGACGTTCGGCAACATCGCCAGAAACGCCGGCGTGTTGACGCGGTCGCGATATACGTCGCAACCCGCCCGCGAGAGTTGGGTCCACACCTCGGCGTTCTCGTCCCACATCCGCCCGACTTCACGATCGTCCATGGCGCGATAGTAGTGCCGCAGGGTTTTCCGCGCAACGTCGGACTAGAC
>JBGOTY010000200.1:0-6640 GCA_041476745.1 Verrucomicrobiia bacterium
ACAAGGTTGTCCTCTACATAGGGAACTATCGGTCACGAGTTTTTCACACGTCGGAATGCTCCAATTTGCCGGAGATTGGCAATCGACTCACGTTCACGAATCGCGCCGACGCCATTGCCGCCGGGTTTCGCCCCTGTAAGCTCTGCAAGCCGTAGAAGAGGCGCATGAACGGAGGAACTCGGACAGCTTTCTCAATAGGCCAGGTTGAGCGTGTAGCGCAGAATGTTGTGGCACGGGACCGTGTCGATGGTGGTCTTGCTTTGCCAGCCCTGACAGCACATTTCGGCGGTGACCGTGGTGCGGTGCTCCCTAACCGCTGTGGCGATTGGCTCCGTCAGATCAAAATCGCCCCGAATACATCCGGCATTGGGACAATCCACACGGAAGACGGATTTGGCGCGGTCGAGATTGGGCGAGTACTTGATCTGGCTGTTCTTGGTAACACCCTTGGAATTGAAATAGCCCAGGTTTACGATCAGAGATTTCAACTGGGGAAACTTGTCGGTGAGGGTGGGCGAACTGCCGACCCGCTGGCTTTCTTGCGCGCGGTAATCGAAGCGTGGTCCTTCTTTTGGTCGATACATCGTAATGAGTCTTTCTTTGGTTGAAGTGCATGACCACTCTAGCACAAAAGTCGCGCGCCGTCTGTGAGAATCGCCAAACCGTTGCAAGGCGCGGCATTCGTGGCACTTGACATAGGCGATGAATAACTTTACAGAATCAGCGTCGGTGAATACGGGGTATTTTGGAATTATGAAAAAGGCACGTCTCGCCCTAATCGCTGCCGCCATCGGGATACTGGTCGCAGTTCCGCTGCAGGCGGGCGTTCACGTAACCGTCGCGCCGGAACCGGTGGAGAAACCAGTCGCGTTTCGGACGGCTGACAATAAATGCATCACAACAGTCACGGGCGGTTTTCTCACGCTGGGCGGGGAAAAGATCGGTTCCAAGCAGATGTTCACCATCATCGATCTCAACGGCACCGCTCCAGCGGATGGAGATACCGTGAAGATTCGCTATACTCCGGGAGGGCTTGCAGGGGACAAAACGAAGAGCAGCTATTGGCGAGAGACCGCCGAGGGGATCAAGCGCGGTTCTGAGGGCAGCGTATTTAAGATCAAGCTAGTGGACACCAAGTACGCATTTCAAGCGCCGAGTGGAAAGTTTATGACCGGAGTTGTGACAGAGAACGTATTCGGTCTGTCGGATAAACAAGCGGATGCGTTGCTCCTGGAGTTGGTGGATCTCTCGTCGGGCGTTCCGAAGGCCCCCAAGCAACCCAAGGCTCAAGCGCCTGCCGCACCGGCTCCTGAGAAGTCCGCCACGGAGTGATTATCTTCTCCTTGGGAGGCGGCTAACTACCAGTCGGTGGGAGATATTTCCTTAGAAAGGCCTCGTCGCCTTGGACCGTGAAGAGGTAGGCCTTGCCGTCCTGACTCCAAGCAGCAGTGGGCGCGCTTTCGACTTCCTTGACCTGTGGCTTTTCAGTCCTGGGAGCATCGGGTAACGCGGACTTCTCAATGACGAACAGCCAGAGGCTGCGACGTCCTTCCTTCATGCAAGCGAGGGCGACTTTGTGGCCCTTCCATTCCACGGCACCGCCGCCGATGACGGTGACGGACCGGAGACGGTCGGGAATGATGAAGTCAGACGGCCATTGTCTCTTGGCAAGGACTTGCCGCAATTCGTCGAAACTCGTGGCCTTGATGAAGGTACTGCTGTAACTGGTGGAGACGTACCGCACCATTTCCGTACGATAGGCGTTTAATCCATTACTGGCACTTCGTTGGAAGATCCACACGGAGAGCACACCTAACACGAGGATGGCCGCGGCCGCAGCAATGACCGCGGGCCTTCGCCAGCCAAAATCCGGACGGGCGACCTTCTGTTCGGCGAGAATGCGCTGCTTGAGGCCGAAGGGCACGGGCGTTTCACGAAGCTGGCGGCGGATCGCATGGTCAGTATCTTGTAGCTGCTGGAACCAACTGGCCAAATCAGGGTCGTGCTCCAATTGGTGCAGGGCTGCCACAATCGCCGGATTCTCTGCATCATCGACCCCGGGTCGATAGCTGAGCAAGATCTCCTTGGCCTCCTGGCTAGTCATGCGATTCCTTTACTCTGGTGGCCGGGGATGACTGACCTTCGGTAAGAGTCTTATAGAGTTGGCACTTGCCGCGGGCGATGCGTGACTGGACGGTACCGATGGGCACATCGAGGATCTCGGCAATTTCCTTGTACGAGTGATCCTCAAGGTAGAACAACGCAAGCGGTGCGCGATAAAGTTCGTTGACCTGCGCGAGTGAGGCGACCGCCGCCGCAGCGTCCAGTTGGTCAACCATCGTGGGCGGGACGGATGGCAATTCACCTGCGACCTCGTCGAGTTCATAATGCGGAAAGCGCACGTGTTTGCGACGCGCTTGGAGGAACTCGCGGTGCAAGGTGGTGAAGAGCCAGGTTTTCACTTTTAATGGATCGCGCAATTGGTGCCCTTTGCGCGCCCAGATGAGGAAAGTTTGTTGGGTAAGGTCGCAAGCTTCCGCCTCGTCGCGCGCGAGATTATATGCAAACTGATATAGACCTCTATAGTACTGCTCCACCAGCGATTCAAAATCCATCGGCGGCGAAGCTCTGGTTTGTTTGTCCGTAGCCATAAGAGGCGCAGCGCCAGTTATTGTTCCCATTTCCAAGTAAACGCTTTGATTGTCGCGAATGCTGGACTCGCCCGCAACAGGAAAAGCAACCGGGAACAAAACTGGCCGGTGTGCATCGCATTTGTCGTAGGGAAGCGAGTCAGTCAGTTTAGGGTTGCGGTGCCGTAAACCGGGTGCTGTGGCAGTTCGTTCAGGAAGTGGCCGCGTTGTGGTCGATCCCCCGCTATGCAGCCGTCTTCCGGAGTGGTCATGATGCCCAAACTCGCGCGTTGCGCAGCACTTGGCTGGGATAGCCGCAAAACTGGGTTTCGGCGGGGGCTTCTATAACCCCCGCCGAAAGGGGATGCGCAGAATCGTCCGTCACAGCCTGACAGAATTGGACTCCCCTCGCAGATCTGCCGTCGAAAGCACCTTTTTCCTGATGGGGCACAACCGATGCTTTAGCCACCCGATGATGACCATGCACGAATTGCAGATCAAGATGCACCAGGTTTCCGGTGTCGAGGTCGTGGAGATGACGGGGGCGATTGATGCGCTGGCTTTCGCGGATCTGTCCGCCACATTGGGACGCATGATCGCGGAAGTCACTCCCTGCATTGTCCTGGAATGCTCACGCGTTACCTACATCGGTAGCGCACAGTTAAAGGAACTCCTCGATTTCGCTCATATGGCGCAGGCGCGCGGTGGTGACGTGAAGTGCGTCGGGATCGCGCCGACGATCCAGCATGTGGCCAACCTGATTGCGATGGGTGACTTGATGGAGTTTTTCGACGACCTGCCGCAGGCGCTGCTCTCGTTCCGTGGCTTGCCGGCGACCGTGTTACGCTAAGGGCACGGCACCAACAGTCCTCGACCGCTAGGGCGTGTAGGTCAGAAGCTCGAAGTATTCCCGGCCACTCTCGCTCAACATCCAACCGTTCCCGCGTGAATTGCGCTTCACGAGTTCGTGGCAAGTAGCCCGCGCCAATTCCGCTTCGTCGACGCGCTGCACGAGGGGCAAGCCGCGTTGGAGCAGGCGCTGTTGTGGTCCGCCAATTTCCTGCGCCGTGCGCGGCCACACCATCACGGGCAATCCCCAGGTCGTCATGCCGATTTCGTAGGCGACGGGAATGCCGGAGGCGAGTTGAACCTGTTCGGGATGAAGCGTCAGCCACGGTAATGGGCGTGCGCCAACGAGCGCCGTGAAGGCAATGGGCTGCTTCGAGACATACTCGGCGAAATTCAACTTGCGATTGGTGGCGTAGGCTCGGAGAAAGGCGGCGGGATCGAGGCCGATGAGGTTCTGGCCGTTGAAATTGCCGAACGGTGGCGCTTGCGGATCGTGTTTCGGGTACCAGATACGGAAATCTGGGTTCAACAGGAAATTGATCTCGAAATGGAGATGGGCGCGGTCGCGCGAGATGCCTTCGCGCGTGTTCGTAGAATGCCCCATCGTGGCAATGATTTGGCCTTTCTTTATGGGTTGGTCAACGACGAGACCGGCGGCGACTTCGCTGAGGTGCGCGTACAGCGTGCAAACGGACACATTGTCCCAGTTGTGCTGGAGGACGATGTACCGTCCATAATTCGAGAGACCGGGCCTGGTGTTGATGAACGCGACCTCACCGTCGGCCACGGCGTGAACGCGATCGGTCGGCTCACCGCGCCGGTCGCGTTGGAGGCACTTGATGTCGATGCCCTCGTGGAAACGGCGGCCCTTGCTCCGGACGCAGCCGAACATGCCGGACTCAACGGTGCCTTCCACGGTGGGTTGGAAGTAATCCGCGTCACCGCCGGGCCGTAGGAGTGCGTCGTTGGCGGTGGGCAGACAGATGTCCAACGCCCGCGCGGTGGCGGCGAGGACGAAGCTGGAGATAATGAGAGGAAGAAGTCGCGGCCAACTCATCGACGATTGTTCTTTTCACCCAGCTTGTTCAGCGCTTCGACGGCCTTCTTGGCTTCTTCGTCGGTGAAATCGCCGTCCACGAGGAACTGGCCGTTCAGGATGCGTTGATCCACAAACCACGAGCCGATGGGACGGTTGTTAAGAAAGATCACCAGGTATTGGCCGCGGTCGCGCGTGGTCAGTTCGTCGAGCACGATCGTGCCGTGGGGATCGAACCGCAGGGAAATCGCTTTGCCGCCGGCCGTGTCGTACAACTCGGCGGATTGCACGTCCTGTTCGGTGAGTGTGGGGAAGGGGCTGACCGTGAGTTTCACGTTCGTGTGCGGGATTTCGACAGTCTGGAAGGTCTCGGCCGGAAGCAAAGAACTGGACTCCTCATGGATGCGCAGGCTTACCTCTTCAGGTCTGTTGCGGAAAGTGGCGCAGCCGGCAAAACACGCCGCTGCGAGCCCAAAGCATCCCATCGTTTTAAGGGTTTGCATGGTCGGACATTCTATGGTAGCGTGAACGCCGCTACAACAAAATCATGACAGTCGATCCACGATTCCTCAAGGAGGAGGGGGCCGAGGTTTTTACGGGGAACGAGCTGCTGATCAAAGGCGCTCTTGAAGCCGAAGGCGGCACCCATCTCCTGACCGGTTACCCCGGCTCACCCATCGCGGGCTTTTTCGATGCGATGGAGTTGGTTGCGCCGCTTTACAAGCAGAAAGGCATCCGCGCCACGATCGCCAACAATGAAGCGCTGGGCGCGGCGATGCTCAACGGCTCGCAAATGGGCCCGTTGCGCGGCCTGTGCGCCATGAAATCGGTCGGGCTCCACGTCGCCGCCGACGCGCTGGCACTCGGCAATCTTGCGGGCGCTCATCCGCAAGGTGGCGCACTGGTGATCATCGGCGATGACCCGTGGAGCGATTCGACGCAAGTCCCGGCCGACTCGCGCTATCTCTGCAAGCACATCTTCATGCCGGTGATGGAACCCAGCAGCAATCAGGAGTTGAAGGACTGGATCGATCTCGGTTTCAAGCTCTCTCGCGAGTCCAATCTTTTTATCGGCTACATTGTCACCACCAACCAGGCGGATGGCGGTGGCAGTGTTCAAGTGCGGCCGAATTGTTTTCCCGACATCAGTAGCGTTAGCAAATATTCGCTCGACACATCACGGATCGATTTGGAGAACACCGTCCTGCTGCCTCCGCGCACGTGGATCAAGGAAGAGGGCCTGCCGCAACGCTATGCGCGTTTATTTGAGGTCGCCCGGCGCAGTGGTGTGAACCGGATCATCAATCCCCGCGAGAACCCGCGTTGGCGCGCCGAGATCGGTTTTGTGGCCTCAGGCCTTGGGTTCTGTTACCTCGAACACGCGCTGGCGGAACTCGGTGTCGCGGACCAGGTGCCGATCCTCAAACTCGGTATCAGTTATCCAATCGATCCCGAATCGGTCACAGAATTCACGCGGCAAGTCCGTAGCGTCTTCGTCATCGAAGAGCGCCGCGGGTTCATGGAAGAGCAGATCGCGGAAATCGTCAACCGCCTCAACCAAAACGGCACTGCTGCCAACCGTACGAACGTGTGGGGTAAGGAGTTCCCGGCGGGGTTGATCGGAATCCCTGCGACGCGGGGGTTGAATCCGAGCATTCTCATCGAACGGCTCGCGCCCCTGGGCCGGTTCTTTCACGACCCGAATCTCGCCATCGACCAGAAGCGTATCGACTGCGCCGTCGAGTTGATTCACGAGACGGAGAAATTTGACATTCACATTCCCCTCCGCACCCCGACATTTTGCCCCGGCTGCCCGCATCGCGACAGTGCCAGCGTGTTGGTCGAGATGAAGAAGCAATTCATCGACCCGCGCTACATGAAGCAGCATCACCGGCGCGGCCCGGTGGATCTGGTTTTCCACGGCGATACGGGCTGCTACACGATGCTGATGTTCGAGCCGACCAAAGATCTCATGCACAACTACAGCGGCATGGGCCTGGGCGGCGGCACGGGCGCGGGCATCGACCCGTTCATTACGAACAAGCAGGTGGTGTTTTTGGGCGACTCGACATTTTTCCACAGCGGGATGCTGGGCATCTCCAACGCGTTGAAACAGGGACAGGAC
>JBGOTY010000201.1:0-6610 GCA_041476745.1 Verrucomicrobiia bacterium
CATTGACTTGCACCTGATTGATGCCGCCGAGCTGGTATTCGACAGGGTCTTCGACGGTAATAATCTTGCGGTCGGGTTTGTTGATTTCGTTTAAGCAGCCATACAGCGTGGTGGTCTTGCCGGAGCCGGTGGGACCCGTCACGAGGAAGACGCCGTCCGGCATGTTGATGATCTTGGTCATCGTTTCCTGATCGTCACTGAAGAACCCGAGATCACCCAACCCGAGCAGCAGGCTGGTCTTGTCGAGAATACGCATCACGATGCTTTCCCCGTGATTGGTGGGCAGACACGACACGCGCAGATCCAGCGTGCGGCCCATCACCGGAATCTGGATGCGACCGTCCTGGGGAACGCGCTTCTCGGCGATACTCATGTTGGACATGATTTTCAGGCGACTGATAATCGCGGCCTGCAACCGCTTCGGGGGATTGTCCACTTCCTGCAGCACGCCGTCGATACGGTACCGCACGCGCAGCCGCTTTTCCAGCGGCTCAATGTGAATATCGCTCGCCCGGTTCCGGTACGCTTCCATGATCACCAAGCCCACGAGTTTGATGATCGGCGCGTCGGCATCCGTCTCGGCCACATCCTCGAGCTTCGTCTGTGCCGCCTTGTTCGTCGGCAGGCCGAAGTCCACTTCGCCTTCGGTGATCTCCTGCAGCATGTTCTCGACGGTATCGTCCGCGCTGCCGTAATACCGCGTAATCGAGTTCTCAATGTCGTTCTTGGCGGCGACGACGGCCTCGACGTTCATCCGCAGGATGTACCGCAGGCTATCCACGGTATCGACGTCCAGCGGGTCGCTGATCGCGACCGTGAGCGTATTGTCATGCTTGCCGACGGGAACGATCTTGTAACGGCGGGCGACGTGCTTCGGTACGAGTGCGAGAACGTCATCGGGGACGCGGTACTCCGCCAGATTGATCGTGTCCATGTTGAACTGGCTGGCCAGCGCCTTGGACACGTCCATGTGACTAATGCGCCCCTCCAAGACCAGCGCATCGACAAGCCCCACCCCTTCCGCTTTGGACCGTTCCGTCGCCTTCAGGATGTCTTCGTGCGAGATAAGCCCGACGTCGCGGAGAATCTCAACAATATATTCGTCTTGAGCCTGCATATCCTTCGTGAGGCTGCATCGGTTCTTCCAAACAGTAATGCCTGCGCACCGACCCGTCAAGAAGCCGGGTCGTCGCAACCCACGAACCGTTAATAGGTTGAGCGCGCAATTAACTACCTTTCAACTTGTGATGCAGGATTTCCCCAACCAATTGGGGATTGGCCTTCCCCTTGCTTAACTTCATGACCTGCCCCTTCAGGAAATTGATCGCCCCTTCGTTCCCGCCCTTGAAGTCTGCCACGGATTTGGGGTTCTTGGCAATCGCTTCGTCGACGAATCCCTCGAGGGCATTGGTATCGCTGACCTGAACCAGCCCTTTCTCCTTCACGATCAGCCCCGGGCTCCTTCCGCTGTCAAACATCTCCGCAAACACTTCCTTGCCGATCTTCCCACTAATCTGTCCACTATCGACCAGTGCCACCAACTCGGCGAGGTGCTCCGGTTGGATCGCACACTCGCCAATCGTCTTCTTTGCCACGCCGAGTTTACCAAGGAGTTCCGTCATAACCCAGTTCGAAATTGCCTTCGGATTATTCGAGGCCGCCGCCGCCTTCTCATAATAACCCGCCAGAACGGCGTCCGCAACCAGTACGCCGGCATCGTACTCCGGCAAGCCGTACTGCTTGATGAAACGCTGCCGCTTCGCTTCCGGCAGTTCAGGCAACAACTTCCGCACCGCGGCAATCATCTCCTCGCTGACGACCACGGGCATCAGGTCCGGATCGGGAAAATAACGGTAATCGTGCGCATATTCCTTCGTGCGCATTACGAACGTCCGTCCCGCCGCGTCATCCCAGCGGCGGGTCTCTTGGGAAACCTTCTCGCCTTTCTGCAGTGCCGCCGTCTGTCGTTGAATCTCATAAGCTAGGGCTCGACGCACTCCCGAGATCGTGTTCATGTTCTTGATTTCGACCTTCTCACCGAACTCTTTTTGGCCGATGGGCCGCACGGACACATTCGAGTCACACCGCAACTGGCCTTTCTCCATGTCGCAATCGCTGATCCCGCCGCTGACGAGGATTTCCTTGAGCGCAGTAATGTAGGCGAAAGCTTCGTCTGGCGAGCGAATGTCCGGCTCGCTGACCACCTCCATCAGGGGGACGCCGGCCCGGTTGAAGTCCACGCCACTGGTGGTTTCAAAGTGGGTGCTTTTGGCGACATCCTCTTCGAGGTGCGCCCGCGTAATGCCGATCGCCTTTGTCTTTCCTCCGTCCACCTTGATCTCCACCGCGCCTTCCGCGCAGAGCGGCAGGTCATATTGCGAAATCTGGTAGTTCTTTGGCATGTCGGGATAAAAGTAGCTCTTTCGATCCCACTTGCTGAACCCGGCAACTTTGCTACCAATCATTAGACCCGTCAGGATCGTTTTGCTCACGGCTTCTTCATTCATGACCGGCAAGACGCCCGGATACCCGAGGCAGACGGGACACACCTGCGTGTTCGGTGGCGCGCCAAACTCTGTTGTGCAGCCGCAGAACATCTTGCTCTTCGTCTTGAGCTGTACGTGAACTTCCAACCCTATGACCGCTTCGTATTGCATGACGTTATAAATTTGGCCGCGCCTTATGCCATTCGGTTGCCTGCTCGTACGCATGCGCCACGCGCAAAACCGTCTCCTCACCGAACGGCTTGCCAAGCAACTGCATGCCCAACGGCAATGGTTTCTCGTCATTTGTGAACCCGCAAGGAACGCTTATCCCGCAAATGCCAGCCAAGTTTGCGCTGACAGTGAATATATCGCTCAAATACATCTCTAGAGGATCCTCTGATTTCTCTCCTATTCTGAAGGCAGCAGTGGGAGTAGTCGGGGTGACAATAAAATCGCAGTCCTCGAAGGCCTTTTCAAAATCCTGGCGGATAAGCGTCCGCACCTTCTGAGCCCGTAAATAAAACGCGTCGTAGTAGCCAGCGCTCAGTGCATACGTACCGAGAATGATTCTCCGTTTAACTTCTGGCCCGAATCCGGCGCCGCGCGTCTTGCTGTACATATCGATCACGTCCTCGCCTGGGATACGTGTGCCATACCGTACACCGTCAAACCGTGCGAGATTCGCGCTCGCTTCTGCTGTGGCTATCAGATAGTAAACCGCAATAGCATAGTCGGTATGCCGTAAAGAGATCGGCACGAGTTTAGCGCCAAGATCTTCCAACTTCTTTATCGCGATACGAACTTTTGCACGACCGATTGGATCACCGGGACCGCTAAAGTACTGTTTTGGCATCCCCATCTTCATTCCTGTGATATTTCGGTCCAATCTCGCTGTGTAATCCGGCACGGATCGTGGGACACTCGTCGAGTCCTGTTGATCGTGACCAGCGAGCACACGCAGCATCAATGCGCAGTCGGCGGCATCCTTCGTGAATGGCCCGATCTGGTCCAGAGACGAGGCGAACGCCACGAGTCCGTAGCGCGAGACACGGCCATACGTCGGCTTGAAGCCCACGCAACCACACAGCGATGCCGGCTGCCGAATCGATCCGCCGGTGTCGCTGCCAAGCGCCGCGAACGCTTCATCCGCCATGACCGCCGCCGCACTCCCGCCGCTGGAACCTCCGGGAATGCGCTCCAGGTCCCATGGATTGTGCGTGATGCCCCAACTCGAGTTCTCCGTGGAGCTTCCCATCGCAAACTCATCCATGTTCGTGCGTCCCAGCAGAATCGCGCCTGCCTCGCGCAGCCGTTGCACCACGAACGCGTCGTAAACGGACGTATGTCCCTTGAGGATTTTGGACGCGCAGGTGCAGGGTTGGCCTTCGACGTTGATCACATCTTTGATCGCGATAGGTACACCACCGAGAAGTTTGCCATTTCTTGCGACGCCACTGCGGTCAACCGCGTCAGCTTGCGCGAGCGCGTCCTTGGCATCGAGCCAAAGGTAGGCTTTCAGCTTGCCGTCGACAGACTGGATGCGGTCGAGCAGCGATTGCGTCGCCTCGCGCGCGGAAACGTCCCCGCGCCGCAACTTCTCGCGGAGTTGATGGATCGTCAACGTGTGAAGGCTCATTCGACTATCTTCGGGACAATGAACAAGTCACGGGCCTGCTCGGGCGCGTTCTTGAGTATCGTGGCGCGCTCGATCGACGGTCGCACTTCGTCCTGGCGGAGAACATTCGCCAGTGGCGTAGCGTGCGCGGTAGGTTCTACTTTCGAGACATCCAGTTCATTGAGCTTGGCAACGTACGCCAGAATGTCCTTGAGTTGCGCGGAGATCTTTTGCTTTTCCGCGTCGGTCAGGTGCAGGCGCGCCAGATGCGCCACATACGAGACGTCAAACTGGTTGGTATCATCGGCCATACGAGGAAGGCATCATAGCGGAGCGGCTGGCTTCCTCAAGTAAAATGCTCGCCCGAAGTCTCAGCGAAGTTTCTTGCCGTAGATGATCGTGCACAGAATATCGCCGGAACCGTCGGCCTTGCGGAGACGTGCTTCGTGGTGCACTTCTGCAAAACCCAATTGCTCGAAGAAGTGACGCGCCGGCGCATTCTCCGCGCTCACACCCGCGTGCACGCCGCGCACACCCGCGTCGCGAGCCCGTTCGCAGAACGTCGCAACCAGTCGCTGCCCCAGGCGTTGACCACGGAAGCCTTGCCGGACATTCACATGCAAGTGCGCCGGATAATCATCGAACGCCGGGCCAGTCCGACGCCCATTCTTCAGCCATAGGCCTATATTGGTGCGCAGAAGACGCATCGTTTGCGGATGCCACAGCGTACCGCGCAGCAGCGCCTTGACGAGGACTACCGGCACAATCCGCCACTTCATTGTGCTCAGGAACCGTTTCGTATCGAGGCAGCCAGTGACATAGCCGACGACCTCGCCACCTTGATCCGCCACAAACGTCGATTGCGGTTCGTACTTAACATAATAATCCGTGAGCAAATCGCCGAAGACTTCTCGGTCAGGAAAAAACCTCTCAACGGGTTGGCCGGCATCGGCCGTGTCGCAGCAAATTTGCCGCAGGCCAGCACGGTCACTCGGCTCATACGGTCGAATCTGCAGCCCCATACCCATGCAGGGAGATATCGCACGCGCTGAGTTCATTTGTCCAGTCGAGCCTTGCTTTTTTGGAAAGACCCAAGGAAACTCGGACGATTATGAACCGAACCGTGTCGCTCTCGTGTGCTCTTTTGTTGCTCGGCCTGCCCGCTATCGGGGTTGCCGACCCCGGCAATCTCGTTTCCTGGTTCAGCAACAATCTCAACGAGCTGACCTTCACCTGCCAGACTGCCGTGGTGAAACTGGAGATGCTGGACACGGCGGTCGCGCGGGTCCGGATGACCAGCAATGGCGTGCCATTCTCGACGAGTGCCTCCTTCACGGTCGTGCGGACCTGGCCAAGACCCGCTATGAGTGTCACGGATGGGAGCAACCTCGTCGTGTCCAATGCCGGCCTGCGCGTGGACATCAGCAAGACACCGTTCCACCTCACTTTCCGCAAGCCCGACGGCTCGACGCTCTTGGCCGACGCCGACACGTCCAGGTCCGGCGACAGCACCGATGAACGGTCGGTAGACTTTGCCATGGTGCCCGGCGAGCAGTTTTACGGACTGGGCCTCGTCCTCGGCAAACCGCTGAGTTATCGCGCCCAGTTGCGTGAGCTCTACAACGCGCGCATCAACTTCCAATCCGGCGCGATGACCGACATGGCGGTACCGCTGGTTGTGTCGTCGCACGGCTACGGCCTTTTCGTGGATAACACCTTCCGTCAGGATTGGGACTTCAACCGGACGGGCGCCGACGGCAGCCACTGGCGGGTAGCCGTGTCCGGTGGCGAGATGAACTACTATTTCATTCGCGGCGACGCTCCCGTCGACGTGCTCGATCACTACACGCAGATGACCGGCCGCGCGCCGCTGCCGCCACGCTGGGCGCTCGGTTACATTCAATCGAAATACGGCTTTCACAATTGGGCCCAGATGTTTTCGGCAAAGGACAGCTTCCGCACGAACGATCTGCCGTGCGATGCTTTGGTGCTGGATCTGTACTGGTTCGGCACGTCGTCGAAGCAGATGGGCAGCCTTCAATGGGACACAAACGGCTTCCCGAATCCCGCGAAGAACATCGCCGGTCTCGGCGCGGCGGGCTTCAAGGTCATCACCATCCACGAGCCTTACATTAACAGCGAGAACGAGCCCGCGAAGTCCAACTTCCTGGAAGCCTCCGCGAAAAAGGCTTTGATGACCACCAACTACCCCGACTGCACCATGCCCAGCGTCATGAACGGCTTCTTCGGCAATGGCGGCTACATCGACTTCAACAACCCGGCGGCGCGCGGTTGGTTGTTCGAGAAATTGCGCCCGATCATCAACGACGGTGTCGCGGGACATTGGACCGATCTCGGTGAACCGGAAAAGGATGTCGTGACCGATGTCGTCATTGAAGAACACAGATCCCGCAGTGTACGAGGCGGTGCACGGAGAATTGCAACGGCAGCATGAGCATTTGGAGCTAATCGCTTCGGAAAACTTCACCAGCCCCGCGGTGCTGGAGGC
>JBGOTY010000202.1:0-6589 GCA_041476745.1 Verrucomicrobiia bacterium
CCGTGTCCGGCGGTAATTCCAATACGAGCGAAACTCGCACCAAACCCCACGACTACTTGCTGCCGAGCTTCTCGATGACCAACACGCAAACGTCGGTTGTCTTGCCTTCCAACACGTTTCCGAATGGTCTGGTTTTTGACTCAGCTGTTTATTCACCACTGAGCGACGTTTCCCCGGCTCAATTTGGCGATTCTCACGTTAGTGGTATGCAGCACATGCCTGTCATCAAGGACCTTTTAGTACCCGTCACGCTCGCGTCGGGGGCTTTGCTGGCCGTGAGTCCAGCGGGTGGTTTGTCCAGTTTGGGCCACGTGGGCGGTCCGTTCAGTCCCACGAACCAGGCGTATGACCTGAGCAATTCCGGCGACTCCAACCTCACCTGGAGCGCCAGCAAGAACGCCAATTGGGTGACGCTTTCGTCCGCAAGCGGCACGCTCGCGCCCGGCTCGAACGACACCGTCACCGTGTCGATCAACACCAATGCCACTAGTCTGTCCGCCGGTAGTTATTCGGACACGGTCGTTTTCACCAACACAACGAACGGGGCCGGTAGTACGACGCGTTCGGTGAGCCTCATCGTCGAGAGCACCTTCCCGGTGATCGTCACCAACAGTTGGACATTGTCCGCTGAGAACTGCACGCCCGGTAACGGGGTTGTGGATCCGGGCGAGACGGTGACCGTAAATCTCTCCATTAAGAATACCGGCACCGCCGACACGACCAACCTTGTGGCCACGCTGTTGGGAACCGGCGACGTGACCTTGCCCAGCAATCCACAAACTTATGGTGTCGTCTCGACCAACGGCACACCGGTATCACAATCGTTTAGCTTCACTGCCGGCGGCACGTGCGGTGGCGCAATCACTGCCATTCTTGCATTGCAGGATGGGGCGGCAAATCTCGGCACGATCAGTTACGCTATTCCTGTCGGCCTGACCGTCACCGTTTTTACGCAGAACTTTGACTCCGTCGCGGCGCCAGCATTGCCGGCCAACTGGACAACATCGGCCTCCGGCGCGCAATCCAATTGGGTAACGTCCACCACGGCGGCGGATACGGCTCCCAACGCTGCCTTTTCGCCCGATCCCAGCAGCGTGGGCGTCAATGAACTCGACACACCTGCAATTCCGATCAACAGCAGCGTGGCTCGTCTGACGTTCCGGCAAAACTACAGCCTGGCCGCGAGTACGACCAACAGCTCGATTGGCTATGACGGCGGCGTCCTCGAAATCGCGATCGGCGGCGGTTCGTACACCGATGTCGTCACAGCCGGGGGCTCGTTCGTGAGCGGTGGCTACAACACGACACTCAGCGCCGACTTCAGCAACCCGTTGGCCGGGCGGCAGGCATGGAGCGGAAGTTCCGGCGCCTTCGCCATGACCATCGTAAACCTGCCGGCGACGGCGGCTGGCCAGAACATTCAACTACGCTGGCGCTGCGCGGTGGGTAACACCCCGGGATCGGTGACATCGTCGGGTACGCTGGCTTGCTGGAATTTCGACGGATCCACGCCGCAGCCGACAGTGGTCATGACGAACATCACCGCCAGCCCGGTCGCGACTTCAAATACCGGTTCAATCCAATACTTCGGCGGCAATCCCGGAACCGGCCAGGCAATTGCCACCAGCGGGTTCCAGACTTCGGCGGGGCCACCGACGACGAACACGAGTTGCTTTACGTTCTCCCTGATAGTGACCAACGGTTCCGTGGCCAGCTTGTCGAGCCTCAGTTTCGATGACCAACGTTCCGGTACCGGCCCGACGACCTTCACGGTGCAAATCAGTCAAACCGCGAATTTTTCGTCCGGGATTTACACCAGTGCCGCGCAAACGGCGCATACGACGATTACCTCGGGCGCAAACAGTTTCGCGCTGACGCTCTCCAATCTGACGGGCACGATTTACTTCCGACTTTACGGATACAGCGCCGGGGGGTCGGGCGGCACGTGGCGGATTGATAACCTGAAGGTTCAGGGCAGTGTAACGAGCGGGGCGAGCACGGTTGGCAATGGTTGGTACGTGGACTCGGTGTCCATTCAGGACGCGTTTTGCTGTACAAATGTCGCGAACCCGCCGGTGGCCGACTTCAATGGCAGCCCAACCACAGGCTCGGCGCCGCTGACGGTCACATTCAACGACAGTTCCACCGGCACGATCAGCAACTGGTTCTGGGATTTCGGTGACAGTAGTACGACCAATATTACTACCAACAGCGTCGTCCACACCTACGCCTCGGGCACCTACGACGTGATGCTAATCGCCACCGGCCCGGATGGAGTCAGCACCAACATCAAAGGCAGTTATATCACTGCGTGGACGCCATTCCAGAGTTGGCAAATTCAGTACTTCGGCAGCACCACCAATCCGGCCGCTGCCGGCAGCGTTGATGCCGATGGCGATGGCCAGAATAATCTGGCGGAGTTCACCGCCGGCACCGATCCGACCAACAGTGCGTCGGCCTTGCGCATCACCTCCATCACGACACAAGGCACTAACGTCCTGGTTAGCTGGACGATGGGGGCCGGCAAGACGAACACCTTGCAGGTGACCAGCGGCGATCCGGGCGGTGGTTATGCCAGCAACGGCTTTGCAGATATCTTCGGCGTCACCAACACGGTGGGCACAACTACGAATTATCTGGATGTCGGCGGCGCGATAAACGTGCCGGCCCGCTACTACCGCGTCCGGCTCGTGCCATGAACGGAATGCGGGGCTCGGCAGTACTGGACTGAATGGCCGTGCAGTGGCCACATTAGCCGTCCGACGTGAGTTTGCAGTTTGAACCAGAGCTTCGGGTTCGAACTGGAAATCATTAGGTAGTCACCGCCTACAATGTGTCGATTTGCTTGAGAAACTCAACTATCTGGTTCCAATTAGAAATCGAGACTCCCGCGAATTCCCAAAGAAGATAAGTAGCTGGTAATTGGCGGTTTGTGCTCATTTGTTCCGCCGCAATCTCGTCCCGGATCCAATGACGACTATCACCCGTTTGGGGGGCATTTTGCCCCTATCGGTTGAGTGTCAGGGTGACAGTTTTTTGAGGAGATTTTGGGGGCGGGTTGAAGGGGGAATTGGCGGCGGGATTTGGGCGGGTAATGCGGGCAGGATGTTATTCAGTTTGACCCGCTCGCATCTACGACTTACGCTGCGGACAATTGAGCCATCGGGCATCATGCCAAAGGATCGATTTCCATTGCTCTGCAATGAAATGATACCCACGCCGCCTCTTCCGTATCATACCGGTGGTCACGAATATCGTCCCGAAGAGATTGCTTTTCTCAACGAGCCGGGAATGTCTCGCGCCAACGTGGTCGATTACCTCGGCACGCCCGACTGGATCCTCAAGGAGCCACCGGTCGTTGCGTATGTCTGGGAAATGACGAAGATCTATGGTGTTTGGTTTGTTGGAGCCGAGAGCGTGGGCACGGGTGGTAAATGGGAGGAAACGCACCGTCGGGCGCTATTCATCGCTTTCGATGAATATGACCAAGTCAGCCGACATGAGATATGCGTTCTTGCCAACAACGAAACGGTCGAGGAAAACGCGGTCTCGTG
This sequence comes from Verrucomicrobiia bacterium, assembly GCA_041476745.1. Lineage (GTDB taxonomy): Bacteria > Verrucomicrobiota > Verrucomicrobiia > Palsa-1439 > Palsa-1439 > Palsa-1439. The sequence continues at coordinate 3,555 of JBGOTY010000202.1, forward strand.
GTTCAAGACAACCAAATAGAAACCTCTGTTGAATGGCGAGAGCAATCTGTGTTTCGTCCGGCGGCTGTAGTCGGCGGAGGGACTGGCGGCGGATCGTCCAGCCGTCAGGCGGGTGGCTGAGGCAGTTTTCTCCGCATCCGGAAGATCATGCTTGCAGACACTACTCACAACCGCTGCCTGTTTGATAAGCTCGGCGCAAAAGGGGCACTTCTTGAAACGATCAGGGCACCAAGCTTCTGTCCCTGGTGGTACATTGTCCACCTCGAAATGCCTGCCACAAATATCACAGTCGAAACCGATCTGCACGTTGCTCCTCTTGAAATCAGCTAGCGCCCCGAATCTGACCTGACACTCTTTTCGAGCCAGGGTTTTTATAAGTCCGAGAGTATTCATTTTGCACCCGGGTTTTAGTTTGTCCATCCCGGCGGAGTGACCTCACTTTTTCGGGCCGCTTGAGGTGGTAGTCCGGGGCCACGAGAAAGGGCCCAGAATGAATGGCAAGCGGTATGCAATCGAAGATGCGGCCCGCATCCGGTGATTTTCGGACTCGGTCGGACGGAGCTCGCTTGCATAGAGGGGCTTGGTGGAGTAAATTCTAACGGGTGAGCAATGATGAAGACGTACCACCCATGGGCGAGCAGGAGTGTCGAAGAAAGGCTCGGAGCCCATGTGCGTGCATGGGAGGCAGCTAGGCGTGCCGGGCAGCCAATTCCACTCGGAAAACATCCCTTTGTCACGTTGTCTCGGGAATTCGGTTGCGAGGCCGTTCCTGCCGCAAGGCAGTTGGTAGATATCCTGAATGAACGCTGGCACCCAGTCCTGCCATGGGTAACATACGACCGCGAGGTTCTCGATCAGGTAGCGCGAGAATTGCATCTGCAGCGTGAGATCGTGGAGTCCATGGATGACACCCGACGTGGCGAAATGGCTGAGTTATTCGACGCGATCCTGAACCGCAAAGTCGACGAGACGGTGATATTCCGCAAGTTGGCGGAAGTCGTTCGAAGTTTGGCGGCCCATGGCCACTCCGTAATTGTCGGACGAGGCGGGTATCTGATTACCCACGATTTGACAGCTGGCTTGCATGTGCGACTGGTTGCTCCCCACGAGTGGCGGGTACACAAAGTGGCGGCCGACCGCAATCTGACCGTTCGTGATGCCGAGAGGATCGTTGCCGACGGAGAACGACGCCGCGACAATTTCACGCGCACGTTCTTTGTTCAAGACCCACTGCGCCCATTTCATTACGACTTGATCATCGACAATGCGCGCTTCGACCTGGCTCAAGTCGTCGAGACCATCTACGCGACCCTCACTACCCGATTCGGCGAGAAGCTGTTGGCAGCATGATCCTACAACAGGGGGCGGCTGAACGACTGGAGGCGAGGATTAAACCAACGAAGACCCCAAAGCCATTCCGTAAGGCGACAGGAGCTGGCTGGTAAGATTCTTCCACCCGATGGCGTGGAGACTTCCTTAGAGATCTCCGTCAGCCCCGAGTAGGATCCAGTTGACGACCTTGGGGGATTCAGTGCCTACGGCACCAGTCACACACGGTAGCAGCGGGCGGGGGCGTTGGCGGCGTGGGGCGAGGTAGTTGGCGACCTCGGTGCCGTTGAGTTGCCTTGGATGTCAGTAAGAATGAGGCTTCTGGCTTGACTCCCCTCGTTGGTTGCTTTATCAAGGACCCCGGAGTGTCTACAGGTTGGGTTGGCAAGGGCGATGCTCCCAAACTGAACGAATGCGAAAATCGTGCAATCAACAGCCATAGAAGGACCTTACAGCCTGAGCGCGCAGAAGATCGCGGAAGTTGTAACGAAAACTTCCGCTGGGAATTATGCGTTGGGGCGTGTCGAGAAGAACGGATTCTGCGTCCAGTACATTGGCCGCTCCGACGATGATGTAGCCAAGCCACTGCGGTCGTGGGCCAGGCAACATACCCACTACAAAGCCTTCGTGTTCAGCTTTGCGCCCAATCCACGGGCAGCCTTCGACAAGGAATGCGAAGATTTCCATGATCTTGGGGGCATCGAGACCTTGGATAACGCGGAGCATCCGAAACGTCCTGCCAAGACCGAGTGGCTCTGTCCTCGGTGCGATTTCTACGGGTGAATCGACTCCTTGAATCCGCTGGCAGGCTGTGTGACGGCGGCGGCTGGTGTTGGGTTGACTGCAACGAGAGAATACCTCATCTCCGTTCTGGCAAGAAATGGCCAAAAACAGGCGACACTTCGAGCAGGTGGATATTTGTGCATTACACGATCAACAGTTTGTGATACTCTGCCAGCCATGAAGCATTGGGCAGGGTTTCTCGTACTGGTGTTCCTGCTCGCGGCCGCGACAGCACGCGCGGAGACGGTGTGCCTGATAAAAGTCGAAGGCATGGTTGGGCCGGCAACGGCCAGCTACATTTCCCGCGCTGTGGATGAGGCGGCATCGCGAGGCGCGCAATGTTTAATCGTCCAACTCGACACCCCCGGCGGGCTTCTCGATCCGACCAAGGAGATCGTGCAGAAGTTCCTCGCCTCGACCGTGCCGACGGTCGTCTACGTCGCGCCCCAAGGGGCGCAAGCAGGCAGCGCCGGCTGCTTCATCACGCTGGCGGCAGACGTGGCAGCGATGGCGCCGGCCACCGCCATCGGTGCGGCGCACCCTGTCGAGATGGGCGGCGGCGAGATCGACAAAACGATGAAGGAGAAGCTGGAGAATTTTTACAGCAGTTACATCGAGAGCATCGCCGTCAAACGAAAACGGAACGCGGAGTGGGCGAAGTCATCGGTCCGCGACAGCGCGTCGACCACCGCGGAAAAGGCGCTGCAGTTGAAAGTGATTGATTTCGTCGCGAAGGATCGCTCGGACCTGTTGAAGCAACTCGACGGGCACGAAGTGAATAACAAGAAACTGAAGACGGCTTCAGCGACCGTGGTGGAGATTCCGATGTCCCTGCGCGAAAAAGTTTTCCAAGCCATTGCGCATCCGCAGATGATGCTGGTGCTGATGCTGATCGTGACGTACGGGATTATCGGGGAACTGAC
>JBGOTY010000203.1:0-6588 GCA_041476745.1 Verrucomicrobiia bacterium
AAGGTATCGTCGTGGTGGCGATCGCCTCGGTGGAGATGTGAATTTCTTCAACACGCTCACTCGGACGAAGGAAGAATTCGTTCCGCTCAAACCACCGCACGTCGGCCTGTACACCTGCGGCCCGACGGTGTACGACTTTGTTCACATCGGCAATCTGCGAGCGTTCATGTTCGACGATTTGCTGCGCCGCTGGCTCGAATACCGGGGATTCAACGTCACCCACGTGATGAACATCACCGACGTCGAAGACCGCATCATCAATAAGGTCCGCGAATCCGGCAAGCCGCTGAAGGAAGTCACCGATCTCTACGCGACTGCGTTCCTGGCCGACCTCGACACACTCAACGTCAAACGCGCCCATATCATCCCGCGCGCGACCGAAGCGATCCCCGGCATGATTGCGATGATCGAAAAGCTCATCGCTAGGAATCACGCCTACGTCAGCGACGACAAATGCGTCTATTACTCGATCAAGTCGTTTCCTGAATATGGCAAGCTTTCGCACCGGCAGGTCGGTGATCCGAGCACGGCGGTAGCGCGCATAAAGAGCGACGACTACGACAAGGAAGAAATGGCCGATTTCGCGCTGTGGAAAGCGTGGGACGAGAAGGACGGTGACGTGAAATGGGATTCGCCGTGGGGCCCGGGCCGGCCGGGGTGGCACATTGAGTGTAGTGTGATGAGCATGAAGCATCTCGGCGAGACGTTCGACATCCATTGCGGTGGCGAAGATCTCGTCTTTCCGCATCATGAGGACGAAATCGCCCAGAGCGAGGCTGCGACCGGGAAGCCGTTCGTCCGGTACTGGTTGCACAACGCCCACCTGCTGGTTGAAGGCAAGAAGATGAGCAAACGGCTCAACAACTACTACACACTCCGCGATTTGCTTGCGAAAGGTTGGAGCGGTCGCGAAATCCGCTACGTCCTGCTCTCCGCGCACTACCGCGACCCGCTTAATTTCACGATGGACGGCCTGCAAGCCGCGCGGTCGGCATTGCAACGGATGGATGAATTTCTTCTGAAACTGGACGCGAGTCCCGCCGGCACCGTTCCCGATCTTCAGTCGCGGTTCGATGCGGCGATGGACGATGACTTGAACACCAGCGCCGCGCTCGGCGCGTTGTTCGAGTTTATCCGAGAAGCCAACAAGCGGACGATTGCGGCAAGTGAAGCTGCGGCGATTCTTGCGACCTGGCAGCGCATCGATCAGGTGTTGGGCTTCGGGCTACCGGTCAAGTCTGAAGTGCCGGCTGACGTGTTGGCGCTGGTCGAAGAACGGCGGGCCGCCCGCAAAGCCAAGGATTTCAAGCGTTCTGACGAGATCCGGGATCAACTCGAGAAGCAGGGCTGGGTGATCGAGGATACGGCGAAAGGCCCGCGCGCGAAACATGCGGGCTGAGTCATGGCCACAACCAAGCGCTATCTGCCGATCAATCCGAAGTGTCCGCATTTCCTTCACGGCGGCGATTACAACCCCGAGCAGTGGCTGGATGCGCCGGAGGTGCTGAAGGAAGACCTGCGGTTGCTGAAGCTGGCGCACTGCAATGCGATGTCGGTTGGCATCTTCTCGTGGGTCGCACTCGAACCGGAAGAGGGCCGGTTCACTTTCGATTGGCTCGACCGGGTGCTGGACGATCTCGCGAAGAACGGAGTGTTCGCGGTTCTCGCCACACCCAGCGGCGCGCGCCCGGCGTGGCTGTCGCAGAAGTATCCGGAAGTCCTGCGCGTGAATGCCGACCGGGTGCGCATCCTGCATGGCGCCCGTCACAATCACTGCTACACGTCGCCTGTCTATCGCGAGAAAACAAGGGTCATCAATCGCAAGCTGGCCGAGCGCTACAAGGATCATCCCGCCTTGCTGCTGTGGCACCTCTCGAACGAATACGGTGGCGAGTGCCATTGCCCGCTGTGTCAGGACGCATTTCGCGCGTGGCTCAAACAGCGCTACACCTCGCTCGATGCCCTGAATCAGGCTTGGTGGACCGCCTTTTGGAGCCACACCTACACCGATTGGTCGCAAATCGATTCGCCGTCGCCCCACGGCGAATGGGCAGTTCATGGTCTCAACCTTGATTGGAAACGTTTCGTCACCCATCAGACGACCGATTTCATGAAGCACGAGATCGTGCCGCTACGCGAGATCACACCCAGCGTGCCCGTAACCACGAACATGATGGGCACCTATACGGGCCTGAACTATTGGAAGATGGCGCCCGAGCTGGATGTGGTCTCCTGGGACAGCTATCCCGCGTGGCATGGACTGGAAGAGGATTGGCGGTTGGGGAGTTCGGTCTCCTTCGTGCACGACATTTATCGCTGCTTGAAGGGCGGCAAACCGTTCCTGCTGATGGAGAGCACGCCCAGCACCACGAACTGGCAAGAGGTCTGCAAGCTCAAGCGCCACAACATGCACCGGCTTTCTTCGCTGCAGGCCGTCGCCCACGGCGCGGACACCGTGCAATACTTCCAATGGCGCAAGAGCCGCGGCTCGTTCGAGAAGTTTCACGGCGCGGTTGTCGATCATGTCGGCCACGAGCGCACGCGCACGTTCCGTGATGTCGCGGAAGTGGGACAGATTCTGGAGAAACTGGACACGGTCGTGGGCACGACGATTCGCCCGGAAGTGGCGGTCATCTACGACTGGGAAAACGAGTGGGCGATTGGCGACCTGCAGGGACTGACGCGGAAACGTCGGGACTACGGCGGGACTTGCGTGGCGCAGTACCAGCCGTTTTGGTCGCGCGGCGTGCCCGTGGATGTGATCAACATGGACGGGGACTTTGCGGGCTACAAGTTGCTGATTGCCCCGATGCTTTATATGGTGCGAACCGGTGTCGCAAAGCGGATCGAGAGATTTCTCAAGCGGGGGGGAGTGTTCGTCGCGACCTACTGGAGCGGAATTGTCAATGAAACCGATCTCTGCTTCCTCGGCGGCTTTCCCGGACCACTGCGCCAGACACTCGGTATTTGGTCTGAAGAAATCGACGCGCTACACGAAGGGCAGACGAATGTCGTCGTGCCCCTTGCGAAGAACGGGCTTGGCCTCAAGGGCCGGTACCAGGCGCGTGAACTTTGCGATCTCATTCATGTCGAGACTGCCGAAGTGCTTGCCAAATACGGCGCGGACTTTTACGAAGGCCGCCCCGCGCTGACCGTGAATATGTTCGGCAAGGGGAAGGCGTATTACATTGCCTCGCGGAATGACGACCGCTTTCACGACAACTTTTACGGCGGACTCATCGGTCAACTTGGACTGAGGCGGGCGCTTCACGCCAAGCTGCCACAGGGCATCACCGCCCAGATGCGCACGGATGGTGAGCATGACTTTGTGTTCCTGCTCAATTTCCAGCCCGTGGTCTGCAGGGTGAATCTCAGCCGCGAAGCGTTCACCGACATGACCAGCGGCAAGGACGTGAAAGGAACCGTCACATTGCCCGCTTACGGCTCGCTGGTCTTGCGTCGCGCGCACGCCACGTAGGTTGACAATCGGCGGCCGGTGTGGTGAGTTAGCGCTGCCATGATTGAAGATTTCAAGAACAAGGTGAGCGATCTCCGCCAACGCCATCAGGCGTTAACGAGGTATCTTTGACGTCGATAAACAACGCGCACGCCTCGTCGAGCTAGAGAATATCATGGCCGGCCCGACCTTTTGGGCCGATCAAGCCAAAGCCCGCACGATCCTGGACGAAGCGACTGCGATTCGCCGCAAACTCGACACGCAGGCGGCCCTCGATCAAAAAATCTCCGACGCGGCAATGCTCATCGACCTCGGTGAGACGGAGCAGGGGATTGCGGCGGAGGTCAATGCCGCCGAGCAGAAGTTCAATCAATTCGAGTTGGAAAACCTTCTCGGCGAGGAACACGACAAGTCCAACGCCATCTTCAGCATCCACGCGGGCGCGGGCGGCACGGAGAGTTGTGATTGGGCGAACATGCTCCTGCGCATGTACCAGCGTTACTCCGAGACGCGCGGCTTCAAGGTCGACCTGGTGGACATTCAGGCCGGCGATGAAGCGGGCATCAAGAGCGTCACCATGCTGGTGACCGGTGAGTACGCCTACGGTTATCTGAAAGCCGAGCGCGGGGTGCATCGGCTCGTGCGGATTTCACCGTTCGACTCGAACAAGCGCCGTCACACGTCCTTCGCCAGCGTGGACGTGATCGCGGAGTTGGGTGCGTCGGTCGAAATCGAAATCAAAATGGAGGACGTGCAAGTGGACACGTTCCGGTCCGGCGGCAAGGGCGGACAGAATGTGAACAAGGTCGAGACGGCGATCCGCATGACGCATCTGCCGACCGGCATCGTGGTCCAATGCCAGAACCAACGCAGCCAGTACCAGAACCGCGAGCTGGCGTTGGCGATGTTGAAGTCGCGCCTCTACGAAAAGGAACAGGACGAAAAGCGCGCCGCGATGGAAAAATACTACGGCGAGAAGGGCGCCATGGCCTGGGGCAACCAGATTCGCAGCTACGTATTCCAGCCGTATCAAATGGTCAAGGACCTGCGCACCGGCCACCAAACCAGCGACGTGCAGGGCGTCATGGACGGCGACATTCATCCATTCATCAGTGCCTGGCTCAAAGCCGGCCAGCCGCGCAACCGCAAGCAAGGTGTGGACGACGACACGGAGAAAGAGTAATTGATCAGCCCGATGAACATCCTCAATAAAATTGTCGCCGAGAAGAAGCTGGAAGTGGCGAAGCTGCGTTCGCAGGCGGGCCAGTTGAAGCAGGCGGTAGCGGCGCGCAAAGACTTCCGCGACTTCGCGGGGGCGTTGCATCGGGACGACGGCGTGGCGCTGGTTGCGGAAATCAAGAAGGCCTCACCGTCGGCCGGTTTGATCCAGAAGGATTTCGATGCGATTCGCATCGCCCGCGACTATGAGGGCGCGGGCGCTTCGGCGCTGTCGGTGTTGACCGATGAGAAGTTTTTTCAGGGACGCGTCGAGTATCTGCAACTGATCCGCGATGCAGTGAAGCTACCGCTGCTGCGGAAGGATTTTATTATCGATGAACTGCAGGTTTATGAATCCGTCGCGCGTGGCGCTGATGCGATTCTGCTGATTGTGGCGATTCTCGATGACGCGCAATTGAAGGGGTTTCGTGAACTTGCGGCGCAAATGCGGCTGGCGGTCCTGGTGGAAGTCCATGACGAACCGGAGCTGGACCGGGCGCTGGCCTCGGGGGCGGAGATCATCGGTGTGAACAATCGCGACCTGCGCGATTTCTCGGTGAGTCTGGCAACGACCGAGAAGCTCGCGGCGAAATTGAAGCGCGGGATGTGCGGCAAACACACGTTGGTGGCCGAGAGCGGCATCCATACGCGCGCCGATGTCGAACGCGTTGCGAAAGCCGGCGCGAACGCCATCCTCGTTGGCGAATCGTTGATGCGCAGCGGGGACATTGCGGGGAAAGTGAAAGAGCTGCTTGGTAAATGAACACCAAGATCAAGATTTGCGGGACGACCAATCTGAACGATGCGCTGTTGGCGGTGGAACTCGGCGCCGATGCGCTCGGCTTCATTTTCTATGCGAAAAGCCCGCGTTACATCACCGTGAGCGACGCGGCCAATATTTGTAATGCCTTGCCGCCGTTCGTGATAAAGGTGGGCGTGTTTGTGGACGAACTGGAGTACGAGATCGAGAAGACGTTGAACGAGTGCCTGCTCAACGCGCTGCAGTTTCATGGCGACGAGCCGCCGGGTTTCTGTCAAAAGTTTGCCGCCAAGTCGATCAAAGCCATTCGCGTGCGTGGTGAGGACTCGTTGCGCACGGCCGCGGAGTACGATGTTGACGCGCTCTTGTTGGATACCTACACTGACGAATCGCGAGGTGGCACGGGCAAGACGTTCGACTGGTCGCTGGCGGTGAAAGCGAAGGAGATCGGTCCACCGATCATCCTGTCGGGCGGTTTGACCACGGTCAATGTCCAAGAAGCCGTTCGGCGCGTTCGGCCCTACGCGGTGGACGTGGCCAGCGGGGTGGAGCGCGAGCCTGGCAAGAAGGATCCGGAGAAACTGCGGAGATTCATCGAATTGTGCAAAAGCACCTGACAAGCGTCCCTGACAAGGGCGGCCACTTTGGGCCGTACGGCGGCATGTTCGTGCCGGAAACGTTGATGGAGCCGTTACACGAGCTGACCCGCGAGTACGAAAGAGCGCGCCGGGACAGGCGGTTTCGCGACGAGCTGGCCTATTACCTCCGTGAGTACGCGGGTCGTCCCACACCGCTGTACTTCGCCGAACGCATGACTCGCGAGTTGGGTGGGCCAAGGATTTATCTCAAGCGCGAAGATCTCCTCCACACGGGCGCGCACAAGATCAACAACACGCTCGGCCAGATTCTCCTCGCCAAACGGATGGGCAAGCGGCGCATTATCGCCGAGACCGGTGCCGGTCAGCACGGTGTTGCCACCGCGACGGTGGCCGCGATGTTTGGCATGGAATGCGCCGTGTACATGGGCGCGGTGGACATGGAACGCCAGTCGCTGAATGTCTATCGCATGCGATTGCTGGGCGCGGAAGTGCGCGCCGTCCACGCGGGCCAGAAGACGCTCAAGGAAGCCATCAACGAAGCGATGCGCGACTGG
>JBGOTY010000204.1:0-6588 GCA_041476745.1 Verrucomicrobiia bacterium
ATTCGTGACACTAAAAATGTTCGCGAAATTGTTGGTGGCGTAGCTGCCGTTGGCGGTCCCCGCCGTGGCTTGCAGGGCGTTGGTCTGGCCAATACCGGTTGTCCAACTGATCAGGATATTGTTGTTCGACCTGACGATGCTGGTGATTTGGAATGGGGTGGGAGTGACCCCACCGGTGATGGTCACGTCATCGACGTACCAACCCTCAAAAGTGTTGAATAGGTTGTCAATCGTGTCGAAGTTGAATTGTACGAGGACGGTCCTTCCCGTGCAAAACGAGATGTCAGACGAGGCGGTGGTGAAGCTGGTCGAATCGGGCAACGCGCCCGAGATAATCCAGGTCGAACCACCGTTGGTGGAAATCTGTACCGTCGCCACGTCGAAACCGGGGGATTGCTCGGTCTGGAGAAAGTACTTGAACGAAAGCGTGACCGGGGCGGAGGCGCCCACCAGTGAAATCGGGGGGGAAAGGAGGTTGCCGGCATTGCGTGCGCCAGTATCATAGTTCCCCGTCCCTTCCTGGCCGTAGTACTGCGAGTGGGACGGCGATGCCGACCGCCGTGTGGTTGCGTGCCAGAGATTGGGGGTGGCATCGGCGTCAGCGGTGTAGGTAAAACCCTGATTGCCACTTTCGAAGTCAGCCAGGAAGAGCGTGGCGATGGGCGCCTGGACGATCAGGGTCACCGGGCGCAATTGCGCGACGCCGGTGACGAAATTGCTGAAGGTTACCGTGTCGCTGTAGGTGCCGAAGGTCAGTGAATTCGCTGCGGCGTTGATGCAGGCACTGACGTTGGTCGTCTGACCCACCGCCAATGTGCCGTTGGACGGTGTCAAGGTCAGCCACGTTTGTACCTTTGTGGCGCTCCAACTGAACGACGCCGTTCCCTGGTTGGTGAGCGTATAGGTCGCGCACGACGGACTGAACGCGCCGCCCACGAGACCGGTCGAACTGAGTCCCGTGATCGGCGTGATATTCAAAGACGTGTCCGGGGGCGCGGCCGATAAGGCTTGGAACGCCATCACGATGCCGGAGCCGGCGTCACGATCCCAACCGGCACCCATGATATCCAGCGCGGTGTTGGTCAGCACCGCCCGCATTTGGGCGGGCGTGAGAAATTGATTATAGCTCTTTAGCAGCGCGGCGACAGCAGCCGCATGTGGCGCGGCGGCGGACGTCCCAAAAAATGGACTGAAGCCCGGGACCGCCGTTGATCCACTCGCACCGTCTGCGGCGGTGATATCCGGTTTCAGAAAGACCGCGCCACCGGTCGACGAAAAATTACCGGGCGTGATGGCCGAGCCGTTTGGATTGAAGAAGAGCCGGCGCGGGCCGTCGGAACTGAAAAGCTCGACGGTGTTTCCGGTATTGAACGGATTCGGGTACGGCCCTGCCGGGTTGGGTGGTGGGCCCAAAGCGTTCGCCGCCGGCGTGGCCGCCACGCTGAAGGCATTGCTGGAGGTGGCCGCGTTGTGACCGCGGACGTTGCCGGCGGTGTTGATGGCAATTCGACAGCGGCCCGTATCCAGATGCAGGAAGCGACCGGCGGCGCCCGTTTTCTGTAGAATCACGATACGTTCGGCGTTCGAGAGGGTATTGACCGATTCGTACGGGTCTTGCGTGCCGCTTTGCGTGGTCGTGCTCGAGCGGACAACCGTGGTACCGGTCGAGTTCAAGATGTACAAGTCGTAATCGTTGGCCGAACCACCCAAGGGATCGGCCCAGAAGAAGTCCGCGCGCGGACTGCTGGAAGCTGTCACCGTGTTGAAATTGGTGCCGCCGCCAAAGTTGTGCAACCGGCCCACAGGTAACGGCGATCCGGCGGCGCCCCCGTCGGTAAAGTCGCCCTCCCATGTGCCGGAGGTGCCATCGTCCTTGTTGCCGGAGTTGCGCGCTGAAGAAAAATAAAGGACCCCGGCATCCGATGCGCGCTTGACTGCTTGCACGATGGGCTGGCCATCCTGGAAGGGGGATTCGTTCAGGTAGGTCACGTCGTCAACAATGATATTGCAGTTGCTGGCCACCAGCGCGTCGATGTTCGCGGCAAAGCTGGCCGGACCCAAGAACGCCGTGGCGAAGTACAGCGTCGCCCCCGGCGCCAAATCGTGGATGATCTCCAGCATGGCCGTCCCTTCGCCGGCACCCGAACCCGCCTGACCCGGCAGCACGTTCACCGGGCCGAGATCGCCCAGACCTTGGGAGTTGGCGAGAAAATCCGCGCTGTCGGAGAGGGCCGCGACTCGCACGCCGGTGCCGTCCACGCCAAACGTGCTGCGCGCGGAAATGGCGCGGTGACACGTGTCCCCTTCGCCATCCACGCTGCCGGTGCTGGTGGTCGCCTCGTACGCGCGCGCCACGAAACGCACATCGTCGCGTCCCGCCAGGCCCTCGACCTGCGCCACCGGTACCAACGCGCGAATCGCATCGTAGCGCGCGAAACTGTTGATGACCTGGCCCCCGACACGGCGGATAACTCCGAGCAGGTCGTCGTTCACGCTTGCCGTGATGTCCACCAACACCCGACCATCGGCGGTGATTTTTGCATCGACTTCCATGGCGGGTGCGGCCGCCGAGGCCACACCACTGGCGAGTTTCCGCGCCGCGTAAATCAACTGCGAATCCATTTTCTTCTGGGCTGGCGTACGGGCGTCTTTCTCGCGATCGAGCGCGAGGATTTGCTGCAAGGCCTGATCCCCAATCTTGGCCCCATCACCCGGCACCTGCCCAAAGGCCCATGACGACCACAACGTCAGGAGGCAAATGAATGATAGTCTGAAAGAGTGACGCGAATAGAGTCCAATTCGGCGAAGGCCCATAGCATCCATAAGATCCCGCCTCTCCGCAAGTTTGCTTCTCCAAGCAGCTTGACCAGCAGGATTGTGGGACAACCGCGGGCGCTACACAAGGATAAAGGGCAGCTTATTACGGCACCAGGCGCACGCGGTAGTAGCGCGATGGGAAGTTGGTCGCGGCGCCAACATCGAGGTAATTGGTGAATGAGCTGAGAGTGTTGGTGACGATGAAGATGTCCGAGAAATTGTTCGTGACGTAGCTGCCGTCACCCGTGCCTGTGGCGGCCTGCAGCGCATCCGTCATGCCGATGCCAGTCATCCAGTTGATAAAGACATCGTCACCAGTGGCGACGACGCTGGTGATGCGGAGTGCGGAAGCACCATTGGTCGGGTCGGTGCCGGCGAGGAACTCCTGCAGGTTGTTGAACCCATCGCCATCGGGGTCGGCATTCGGATTGATGCCAATGTGGCCAAAGTATTGCACCTCCCAATCATCATTGATGCCGTTGCCATCGGCGTCCACGGGCACGAGTACCGATGCCGTGGTGAACGTCTGGCCGTTCGCGACGCCATCATTTGGCGTGAGCAGGACGCGATAATAATCGCCCGCGATTGTCGCGGAAGCGGGCAGCGGGTTGGCGGTGAACGCGACGTCGCTGAAATTGCTTCCGTCGATGGATTGTTGCCATTGATAAGCCACGGTGATGGGGTCACCGTCGGCATCGTTGCTCGAGGTAACGCTGGCGACCAGATCGTTGGTTGTCGTTGGCGAACCCGGCGCGATCGACGCGGCGGAGATCACCGGCAACGCGTCGAAGTTCGCGGTCCGCGTCGTGTTCGAGATGAGGGTGACCCCGCAGGCGCCCGTCCCGGCGCAGCCGCCGCTCCAGCCACGGAAGGCGGAGTTCGTGCCGGCGGTCGCGGTGAGTGTCACGACGGAGTTGCTGACAAAGCTGGCGGTGCAGGTGGCCCCACAACTGATGCCGGCCGGTGAACTGGTTACCGTGCCCGTACCGGCGCCAATCTTCACCACCGAGAGATTGAAATTCACCAGCGGCGACGACACAATCGTCAGAATCCCCGACGCACTCGCCAGCGATTGGCCGTCGGGATTGGTGACCGTGATGGTGCGCGCGCCGGCGCCGGCATTGCCGGCGACGGTGATATTCAGCGTGATATTGGTCGGATTCGAGTATGCGACACTGTTGACGGTAACGCTGCCGCCATCGACAGTCGCGGAAATATGGTTCGGGAAGCCTGGACCCGGGTCAAAGAAGCCGGAGCCGTTCGTCGACGTACCCCTGACGACGACGCTGACATTGGCCATGCCCTGGGTGATCGACGAGGGACTACAACTGACCGGGGTGGCGGGCGGTGGCGCGAACAGTTTGACGACCTGCACGCCCCAGGAGTCGGTGGCATTGCAGTACTCTTGCACGGTCCACATCGTCATGTCGTCGTTGGGGTCAACGGTCACGACCGAGAAATCGCCCCAGCGATACGTACTGCCGCCAGTGTTGATGTTGTAGGAAGTCGCACTGGTCACAGCGGTTGTTGGCGACTGAATCGAACCGAGCGAATCCGTGGCAAGACGGCCGGCAACTGCAATCTCAGCGTGTTCGCTGGCGCCGGCGACACTGCACCCGAGGGCCATGTGCCCCTGACCGTTCATCGCGCAACTTGGGATCCAAAAGAAGCGCGGACTGCTTGAGGCGGAATCAAAGAGGGTCCCCGACTGAGCGACGGTCGGCGTGCTTGTCATATTCGTGAGCTGATACCAGCGCGCCCCATCGCGGCGGCCCCTTGAGCTGGCGACACCGCTCGAATTGACCTGGATATTGTGCGCGGTCCAGAGGCTGCCGTTGTGCATGCGCGTGGCAAAAAGCCGGTCGTCGAGAGCGTCGAGGTTGTGCGTGCTGCCTTGCGCCGGCACACTCGCGGGAGAAGTCGTGGACGGCACGGTGATGGTGAGATTTCCCGAGAGGGATGGAACACCGCCCGGATTGAACACGCGGCGTACGTCAAGCAATCCAAAGGAGGCGTTGTCCACCCCGATGAAATAGCCTTCGGTGGCGGCGGGGTCGTCGTTGTTCACGCCTTGCGGTGTGTAGGGGCCAGCGCCGGTGCCCGTGCACAGTTGACGGAACGCCGTGACGGTGAGCGTGCTGGCGAGCAGGTTGGCCTTGTTGATGACATAGCCGGTCGTGCCGATGAAACCGGGGTTGAACACGTTGACGCCGATGTAGAGCGCCTTCGCGTCCACGCCCAGCGTGTCGTAGTCGGCGAACCCACCCGTGTCCGAGTTGGGAGTCGTGCCGACGAGATCGTGCTGGAATTGGAAAAAGGTGAAGCTACTGGCGCTGGTGATCTGCGGCCCGGAGCTGACGGCAAGCACGACACGATTGGGCGTGTCGACCGTGATCATGGTAACAAACCAGCGGCCCGAAAGCCGGTCGTAACGGACGCGCGGGTCGCTGACGTCACTCTTGCCGATGACAGACAGGAAGAAATTCGACGTGTTCATGCTCAACACCCCGTCCGCCACTCCGGACCTGGTGAAGGTGCGAATAATTCCGTTGACGCACACGACGATTTGATTTGGCCCAACGTCGCCCATGCTGTCGGGGGGAACGAATCCAATCGTGTCGCTAATCTGCGCGCCGAGAAAACTTGTCCCGACCGCCTGCGGGGCGAGGGAGCCGGCGGCTGATACAGCCGCACCGACCGCGGCCTGCGCGGTTCCCGATGAATTCGCCACCGACGGCGAGTTGGGATTCTGCGGAAGACCGGTACGATCGATCTCGAATTCCGGCCCCGGCGACCGCCGGGGGCCGTGTGGTTTCGTTGGATGCTTCTTCTCCCGGGCCATCATCTGATCGACCGTCTCGGTTACGCCCCGTCCGCCGGTCCACGGCACGCCGACGGTTTCACCTCGGGATGCATCTTGAGCCAGTGCCGCGAAAGGGGGCGTGATGAGAAACGTCAGTAAGATGGCGAGGCTGAGTTGCGATGAACCCTGACCTCCCCACCGCGCTCCTCGACGCGTTGGCGCATTGTGCCTCACCGGAAGTAACTATGTTACAGCATTACCGGCAATTTAGCAATAAAAAAGGCCGAGCACCCAGGCGTGGACGCTCGGTATTTATTGGTGTCCGGGCCTACTTGGCCATGTAGCGGATGAGGTCCACGCAACGGTTGGAATAACCCCACTCGTTGTCGTACCAGCTCACGAGCTTGAAGAACCGACTGTTCAATTCGATGCCGCTGCCCGCGTCGAAAATGCTCGAGTGATCGTCGTGGATGAAGTCGCTGGAAACGACCTCGTCTTCCGTGTAGCCGAGGATGCCCTTCAAATACGTCTCGCTGGCCTTTTTCATCAACGCGCAGATTTCCTTGTAGCTGGTCTCCTTGACCGTCTTGACGGTGAGGTCCACCACGCTGACGGTAGGAGTCGGCACGCGGAACGACATCCCGGTCAGCTTGCCTTTCACCTCGGGAATCGCCAGGCCCACGGCCTTCGCGGCGCCCGTTGTGGAGGGGATGATATTCTGGGCCGCCGTGCGGCCGCCTTTCCAGTCTTTCCGCGAGGGACCGTCCACGGTCTTCTGGGTCGCGGTGTAGCTGTGGATGGTGGTCATCAACCCTTCCTCGACGCCGAGGCCTTCCTTCAGCAATACGTGGACGACCGGGGCGAGGCAGTTGGTGGTGCAGCTCGCGTTGGAGACGATATTGTGCTTGGCCGGGTCGTAGATGTTGTCGTTGACGCCCATAACGATGGTGGCGTCCTCGTTCTTCGCC
>JBGOTY010000205.1:0-6562 GCA_041476745.1 Verrucomicrobiia bacterium
CGGGCTGACGTTTGCGACTTCGACCGCAGTACGGGAACCTCGGCTGTGGGACATTCTCTCAAAGGCTGGCAAGCGCGTCGTGGTCCTCGGTGTTCCCGGGACGTATCCGCCATCGGCCGTCAACGGGGCGATGGTCAGTTGCTTCCTGACGCCGGACCCGGCGACGAACCAGTATACCTATCCACCGGAACTGCGCGACGAGATCGATCAGGTGCTGGGCAAAGACCAGTACATGGTGGACGTCTCCGACTACCGCACGGAGAACAAGGCCCCGGTGCTGCGCGAGATTTATGAAATGACGGACCGCCGCTTTGCGTTGGCGAACCACCTCGTGCGCACGAAGCCGTGGGAGTTCTTTATGCTGGTCGAAATGGGCATCGACCGCATCCATCACGCGTTCTGGAAGTTTTTCGATCCGGAGCATCGCAAGTTTGAACCGGGCTCGCCGTTCGCCGATGCCATCCGTGATTACTACATTCATGTCGATAAGCTTATCGGGAACTTGCTGGCGGCACTGTCCGAACCCGCCAAGACCGGGGTTCTGGTCGTCTCGGATCACGGCGCCAAGCGCATCGATGGTGGAATCGCTGTCAACGAGTGGCTCATTCGGGAAAAGTACCTGACCGTGCGCGAATCTCCCCAGCAACCCAAGCCTCTTGGCAAGCTCATTGCGGAAGGCAAAGTGGATTGGAGTGCGACGAAGGTCTGGAGCGAGGGTGGGTACTATGCGCGCGTGTTTATCAATGTGAAGGGTCGCGAACCGCAAGGGATCGTCGAACCACGCGAGTATGAGGCGTTGCGCGACGAGTTGACACGAAAGCTCGAGAAGCTTGGCGACGAAAACGGCAAGCCGATTGGCACACGCGTTTACCGGCCCGAAAATCTGTACCACCACTGTAATGGGGTCTGGCCCGATCTGGTTGTGATTTTCGGCGACCTTTACTGGCGCTCGATTGGCAGTGTCGGATACAACACCGTCCATGTCTTCGAGAACGATACCGGCCCAGACGACGCCAACCACGCCCAGGACGCTATGTTTGTGCTCTCCGCGCCCGGTATGAAGGCGGGGCAAATTGCACCTTTGGACATTTTGGATGTTGCGCCGACGCTCCTGCGGTTGTGCGGCCAGCCAATTCCAGCCGACATGCAGGGCAAACCGTTGGCGCTTTAGGGTTCCGCCGCGTTCCAGACCCGGCCGTATCTGGGTTGACGACCGCGCAACTTACGGACCCGCCGCCAAACATTCTCAATGAACCGTTTGTCGACGGCCTGCAATTTCCTTGTCCGCGCATAGCCCTGGTAGATTCGCAAGATGTTTGGCAAGGAAAGTCGCGCCCGCCGTCGTGCGGAATGGGCCAGCGCCGACAAATCTTTCAGATACCAGCGCTGCCGGTGCGCTCGTGGCCCGAGAACGCGCTGCAAATCGATCAGGTAGAGGTCCCAATCGTCGCCGCGCTCCACGACAAAAATATGTTTCAAGTAGAAATCCTTGTGGATGAATCCGGCATCTTGAAAGGTGCGGGCCAATTCTCCCAATTTTCTGAACAGTTCCCATTTGCGTTGCGGTGGAGCGGTCGCCAGTCTCTGAACGATGTAGTCATCGGTGGGCAAACCGTTGGGGATCTCTTGCTGCAACAAGAAACTACTGGTCACGATGCCAGCCCGTCGCGACTGTCCGGCGGCGATCGGGACGGCGGTAAGGAAATTGTGGGTGCGCAGCAGGAGCATCTTGCGCCATTCGCGGCCCGCTTCATCATCACTGCCCGGCCAATGGATCAGGCGGAGCAGTTTGTCGAGCGGTGACAAGTATTCCTCCCCGTATCGCTTTAGGTAGCCGACCAGCGTACCCCCGGTTGGCGATGGCAGTTCGACGCATATCGTCGAGCGACCCGGTACGGCGCGGACAACGGTTTTCGCCGGTAGCGCCATGATTCTGTCGAACGAATCAAGCCCAGCGGCCTGCAACAATGGGAGAAACTCGGAGCCGACAGTCAGTCTGCCGTCATCAAGAGTGATGTATTCAGGATCGCGCATCCACTGGATGAAAGTATTCCGTGGCGACTGTGAGTTTGTCCAACCAAAACTCAAATGCGTTGCGTTTCACGGGGCACGGATTATATCATTCGTCCGGATGCAAAATTTCAGATATCGCACCCCGTATGAGGGTCGCGCATGAAGCGGCGCAAGCGCATCGGAGTTCTCGGGGGGACGTTCAACCCGATTCACCTCGGCCATCTTCTCATTGCCCAGGACGCCATGGAGCAGTTGGGGCTTGACCGGGTGAGGTTCATCCCGTCGGCGACGCCGCCGCACAAGACGGTCGACAAACTGGCCAGCGAACGCGACCGATTGCGGATGATCGCCCTCGCGATCCGCGGCAACGTTCGCTTCGAGGTCGACGATATCGAAACCAAGCGCGGCGGCATATCGTATTCGGTGGACACCTTGACGGAATTGCGACGGCGCGAGCCGCGCACGGATTTCTATTTCATCATCGGTGCGGACTCGTTGCGTGAGCTGCACCTCTGGCGGGAGGTGCAACGTTTGGTTAGACTCTGCACGTTTGTCACCGTGACGCGACCGGGGTTCGACCCGAAACCGGTTATCGACCAGCGGCTGGACGCGGCGACGCGGCGGCGGTTGCGCCAGCACGTGTTGCGCGGTCACGCTTGTGACGTCGCCTCGCACGAAATTCGCGCGCGAGTTGCCAGCGGGCGATCGATACGCTATCTTGTACCTGATGCCGTGCATGGATATATTCGGAGGCGAAGGCTTTATCAGTGAAGGGCAATAGCCGGCTGGCTTCCGAAAAATTGGCCAAGCTCTGCCGCGAAATCGCCCTCGGCAAGAAGGCGGAAGACGCGATTATCCTGGATGTGCGTGGCGTTTCCAGCGTTGCGGACTTCTTCCTCATTTGCACCGGCACTTCCGAACCGCACCTCAAGGCCATCGCTGACGAAATCGCCCGCCGGCTCCGCGATGAGGGGATGCGCCCGCGACACCGCGATGGTTACCCGCCCAGCCGCTGGATCGTTATGGATTTCAACGACGTTCTCGTGCACATCTTCCATCCCGAACTTCGCCAGCGCTACAGCCTCGAAGACCTCTGGGGCGACGCGAAGCGTGTAAAATAAAAGTCTGGACGAAAAGGGTTTCCTCCAGACGGTTGAGGGGTTCCGGCGACCGCAGAGATGAATTACTTCGCTTCCTTCGTGATCTCGCCGAGCAACGTCTTGTAGCCTTTGCCTCCCGCCGACATCTCGCCGATCACCGTGGCGACGCCCTTCGGCTTTTCCAACTCGAAGACCATCACGGTCTGACCACCACGGATTTTGTCGTTGGGCTGCAATTCCTTCTCAGTGATGCGCTCGTTGTTCACGTACGTACCGTTGGTGGAATTCAGGTCGCGCACGAAATACTTGCCGTCGCGCGGAGTGACCGCGAAATGCTGGCGGGACATCCGCTCGTCCTTGATCAGCACGTCCGCGTCTTCGCCCCGGCCGAAGGTGAGGGCCTTGTCCGTAAGCTCCCAGCGATCCGCCGCCGAACCATCGAATTTCTTGCGTACGAGATAAGGCATCGCGTTGGCTCCACCAAGTATTGTGCGTCAAGGTGCGCATCGCATCAAGTCAAAAGGCGTTCGCCCCCGGGAGCAGCTGTTTTCAGCTTGAGAAAGGCGCGTTGTGGCTGTAACATTCATGCGTCCGGGGTTGAGGCAAAGGTCTAACTGAAGTCTTGAAGCGAACTGTCATTGCGCTTGTAGGGCTGTGGGTGGGCATACTGGGTCAAACCGATGCCCGGACTGATACCAATCGCTGGCAAGGTGGCGACGGTGGCTGGCAAACCAAAAAGCTCTGGAGCCTGAACCAGCTTCCCAACAGCGGGCAGAATATCGTCATTGGCAACACGGGCGTCTTCACCGTCGTAATCGATGAGCAGACCGCATCCAATTTTCCCACCGCAATGACGGTTTCGAGTCTGTCGATGTCCAACACGGCGGGAAGCACCACCCTTTTGCTATCCAATGGCCCGGCCGACACCATTCCGATCACATTCACCATTTCAAACAGCGCCGTGATCGGCGCTGGCTTGTTGCTCAAACTCATCGACGCCAGCACCATTGGCGCGGGCGTGATCGTGCAAGTTTCGAATCTTGTTGCCGACAGCACGATCTTGCTCCCCAGCAATGTCACGCTGTCCGCCAATAGCAGTCTCCTATTGGGGAGCACCGCAAGCAACACGGGTGGAATCAGTATCTTGGGCGGAACATTGATAGGCAGCCCGAGTGTGGGAAATGGCAGCCTGCTAATCAGCAACGGGGTTCTACAAGCTGGATCCGTGAACGTCGGCGTGCTCAGCGGTGCGCACGGTCTATGGCAAATCGCGGGCGGGGGCAACAGCGTAAGCGGCGGTATTTCCATTGGTGTTGCACCAGGTGCGACGGGCGACGTGGTGGTAGCGAGCGGCGAGTTGTCCTCAAGTGGGAGCATTTCCGTTGGGGTGCAAGGGGTGGGGCGCCTGGTGACCAGCAATGGATTTCTGCAGACACCAACGGTAGGCGTTGGGGTGCTCAACGGGGGCCGAGGCATCTGGCAAATCGCCGGTGGTAGTAATGTTGTGGATCTTCGAGTTACGATTGGGGTTGCCAAGGGCGCGACGGGGGCGGTGGATGTGAGTGGCGGCGAACTGACAGCGGTGGAAATGAATTTGGGCGGCGACTATGTGGCCCAGCAGGCTAGCGTCGGCAGCCTGATAATCTCCAATGGCGTGGTCAACGTGCCAAATCTGTTTATGGCAGGTTGGCTCAACGGGGTTGGAACCATAACTGTTGCGGGTGGCAACTTGCACGTCACGGAGCCAGCAGAGAATGATTCCGGCAATTTATACATCGGGCTTTATGGGACGGGAACCGTGTGGCAGACCGGCGGGGAGATAGACGTTACGAACAACTTCAACCAGTATTGCGGGCTAATTAGGCTGGTTGGCGAAGTTTCTGGTGGGACATACTTGAGTCAGCTTATCTGTTCTGGCGGTGTGTTGCGTGCAAGCGAAGTGGACGTGGGACATCCCGACCCGCCGACCTTCTCGGGGTCGTCCTTCTGGACCATTGCTGGTGGCACCAGCATTGTAAACAGTGCCGTCTATGTGGAGAATGTCCCACGGCACATCAGCCTGCTAACGGTCAGCGGAGGGCTATTACAGACGCCGAGGTTGGGGGTTGGCAGTTTAAGTGGTGGCGGAGCAGTTGTGATCTCAGGGGGCGTGGTACAGCTATCTCAGGCGTTGGCCGTTGGCTTGGCTCCGGGTCCGACGTCGCAGGTAAGTATTGCCGGTGGTAATTTGGCAATCACTGGTGGATTCAATTCTGTGTACATTGGGGGCGGAGGCCAAGGCCAAATTGTTGTGTCCTCAGGTAGTTTCAGCGCGGGCACGATCTACGTGGGCAGCTCGCCCGCCAACCCGGGCAATCAGGCTGGGACTTTGACGATTTCTGGCGGCTCGGTCCAAGGCCATCTCCTGATTGGCGAAAGTGGTGGGAGTGGGGCAACCGGTACCGTGTGGTACACGGGGGGCGATCTGCAGGGATTCACGACAGTTGGAGATACCGGTGTCGGAAGCATGTACGTTCTGTCGAACGCCTTTTTCCATCCGTTGGGTTTTATGGTTATCGGAAACCAAAGTGGCTCGGTAGGCTCGCTGAGTCTTCAAGGAGGGACGTCATTCGGGTCGCGGGAACTTGACGATCTGACAATTGGCTACTCGGCAGGCAGCAGTGGAACCGTGTGGGTGACTGATGGCTTGCTCCTGGCCGGCGAATTTGGTAGTTGCGGTGGTCCAGTATTCGTCGGAGTCCAAGGTTCGGGGCGATTGAGTGCGACGAATTCAACGCTCTACTTGTATGGGCTGTCCGTCGGTTCTCAAGGCACCTTCGAATGCGTGAACTCACAATTGAGCCTTTTTAACCTTTGTACCGCAGTCAACAACAATTCGATGGTCTTTGTGAATTCGACAGGGACTTTTTCTGGCCCCGTGCAGAATGACGGCAGCATCGTGGTTAATAACAGTACGTTGACCTTCTCTCAGCCGGTGAATAATAGCGGGTGGATCGTGGCAACAAACGGCTCGGTGCAGTTTCAAGGAGGGATTGCCAACTCTGGAGCCGTGCTGCTGGGGCCCGATCAATTCTACATCACCTCGATTGTGGCAACGGGAAACGATGTCGCGATCACGTGGCCGGTGTTTGGAGGGAATCACTACCGCGTGCAGGCGGCCAGCAGCATTACCGACAACTTTTTCGACATCACCTCCGACATTGTGCCACCCTCAGGCTCTGGACTCGGGGTGACGAACTATCTCGATGCCGGTAGTCTCACCAATTTTCCCGGTCGCTTCTATCGGATTCGACAGATTTACTGAGCGATGGCGCCCATTTTGGGAATCCTATTGCGCAGCCACTTCGCACCGCTATAATCCGTGCATTCGAGCGGCGCGGTGAGGAGCGTGATTGCGTGGCCAGCCAGGTACAGTGCGCTATTTGCGGGAAGACGGAGGCGGTCGAGAA